>NZ_BDGM02000005.1:0-167524 GCF_001748485.2 Tepidibacillus sp. HK-1
GTTTGCCAACGCAAGGCTATCGACTTCTTTGAGCCATGCAAACTCCTTTTTGTACTTGGCAGGAGTCGGGAATTTTTGCTTTTTCAAGGCTTCTTTGTCGTCCTTGAACTTCTCATATGTTTCTTTTCGTTCAGCCAACATTTTATTGTAGACGAAACGAACGCAACCGAAGGTTTTCGCAAGAAATTGCTCTTGTTCTTGTGTTGGGTACAGACGGAACTTATATGCTTTGTTTGCCATATCGAATCACCTCGCTTCAATGGGCGCACCACCCGTTGTGAGTAAGCAAAAGCTTCTCAACATCGTGATTCCATTCTACTAAGGAAATATTGTAATTTTCACCCAGTCTAATTTCATTGATATATCAGCCTTTCATTTATATAAGACTGATTATATCATAGCAAAAAAAGACAACTTTAGGCTACGCCTAACCGAAATTCATCTCCCACTTTCACTGGTGCTGGCACACCTTCACGTTTAGCAGTGGGAGACTTCTTTCGGAGGGAAGTTAAATTTTTCAAAATAACAGGCATTTGTTGAGACTTTTAGTTTTTGCCCAAAGACTGGATAATTCTTTATTGAAATATCCCATTGGTATAATGACCAAGCCAAATGATTTTTCTGTAAAAAATCTAAGCCAATCCCAACTTGTTCACTTTGAAAAAGAGCAATATCTTGAAAATAATTGATCAAAGTAGTTGGTAAGGCTCTTTGTTGATAATCGATTTCATAATAATGGATTATGTATTCTCTTTCTGTCACGAATGGGTTCAAATCGGTCACTCCTATCATTTTTACCATATTTATCATTTTCAATATTCGCTCACTAATTCCTCCAGTTTTTTTGATTTGTTCCTAACCATTTTGCTTCTAAACGATAGATTGGTTTCCCTTGATTGATAAATTTTTCTTCATATTCAGTTTGAACATGGTTTTCAATCTCTTCTTCATCCCGATATAAATTTAGGCTGATATTTTTTAATTGAAAATGATGGCCACTTAGTTCATTTAATGAAAACTCAAAAAGTAGCTCATTATCTGTTTTAAAATGAATCTCTGCACTATCAACAAGGATTTGTTTATACATCTTTAAAAAAAGGTGATGTGTTAATCTTCTTTTTGCATGTCGTTTTTTTGGCCATGGATCAATAAAGTTTAAATAGATCCTGGAAATTTCCTGTTCTCCAAAAAAATTCAGAAGGTTATTTACATTACCCAAAATAAACTTGATATTGTTTAATTCAAAATGAACAGCTTTACGTACTGCTTGTACAAGTACTTCCTGTTTTTGTTCAATGGCAATATAATTGATCAGAGGATTTCGTTTGGCCAATGTTGTGATAAATTGTCCTCTACCTGTTCCTAATTCTATATGTATAGGATTCTGATTACCAAACCATTCTTGCCATTTTCCTTTAAGTTGAGTAGGATCCTCAACAGAATAGCTGGTATATTGGAATATTTCATCTTTAACCCAAGGTCTTTTTCGTAGCCTCATAACTTTTATTCCTCCTATTTTTTCTAGATAAAATGAATGTATATTACAATAGAAAGGCATAGATGACAGAGCTCGTTATAATATACATCTCAATATATTATTGGGTCCCACAAAAGTAATCGGAATGAGTTAATCGTATCACAATTAGCGAATTGGTTACATTATTTGAAGAGAACTCTTAATAGAAAGGGTAGGTCTAATGAAAATCATGTCATATAACATTCATAGTGGTAAGAATACTTGGATGATTCCTTCCTTTCGAAAAATGATTCGTTTTTTTCAAAAGGAACAACCTGATGTGATCGGACTACAAGAAGTGAATGAGAATAATAAAAGGGGATCGCAAGTGACTGCATTGGAACATCAATTAAAAATGAATGTTCATTTTGGCCCACACTTATCTATTGGCAAAGGTCACTATGGTATCGCTACATTAAGCCGTTTTCCTATTCTCGATCGAAAACAAATTCTTTTAACCAGTCAGAAAGAACAACGAGGTTTCCTTGATACGGTTATTAAGGTTGATCGTAAAGAGGTACATCTTTTAAACACCCACTTAGGCTTAAATGGGAAAGAAAGAAGCGTTCAATTTAAAGAAATTGAACAATACATTCGTTCTTTATCCCAGCCTTTTATTTTCTTAGGCGACTTTAACACCATTTTTCCAGAACTAGATTCTTCTCTACTGATTGATACTGGTAAACAATCAAAAAAAGAGCACCAATCAACCATGATGCTCACCAAAAAACGGATCGATTATATTTTTATCTCTAAAGAATTAGAACTGATCAATTACGAAGTATTAGATGTAACCTTTTCTGATCACTATCCTGTTGTCGTAGAGGTCACATTTAAAAGATCTAGAACATAATCTTTTAGATCGACGATTCGGGTATTGGGCTTTGGATTTTTCGTTGCACCAGAAACTAATAAAGGTACAATTGAGTCTGTTCGATGTAATGAACCATGACTTCCTCCACCTAAATGGACAGGGAAGGTTTTTGAAATAAATTCGAAGGAAGGTTTTGCAGTAGCAACAATAGAAAAAATCTCTTGTGAAAACAAGGCACCGTATAATCGTGATAATGCATCTGGATATTGATTGAAATAGATGGCTCCATTCTCTATCTTTATATCTAAAAGACTCAGATCACCATCTACATTCCATCCCACCCCATAAGGATCTATTTTTTTCCCTTGTTTTGTAAAATGAAGCTCTTTCCCTTGATGGTTCTTAACATGAATTTGATCCTTTTCCTTCCAAGCAACAAAATCAATCCGATCATCGGATAGCAACGTTTTAATTACCTGTTCTCGTTTATCTTTTTTTAACGGATAAACATAAACCATTCGTTCATTATTCGCAAAAACCACTTCATCTGTTTCGCTAATTTTTTTCCCTACAGGTGTAACTTTAAATGGTTTTAATAATTGATCTAGATCAATGTTATGGTGCTGCTCTTTACCAATTGCCGTTTGTCCATGATCGCCAATAATAATGAACGTGGTTTGTTGAAGGGCTTGATCCCAGGATCCAAAGACATTTAATATTTTGGTTAGTTTTTGGTCTACTTTCTCTAAACTGGCTAGCGGCTGGTGAATATGTTTATGCAAGAAATGATCGTGGTCAGGAAAATAGACCATTAAAAAGTCTGGTTGATTTCCGCTTTGGATCACCAATTTTGTTGCTTCTGCAGCAAAATCATCGTTGATTCCAAATTGTTGAAAGACCGATTGATTCCAATTCCAAACCATAGTTCTGCCAAAGAAAGCTGGTTTGTGGATGGCGCCTAAGCTTAGAATATTGGGGCCACTTATTTTCCTATTGTTAAAGGAAAAGAGTGTAAAAAGATTTATTAAAAATGGTGGCTTTAAATGATGTTCACTTTTTCCACGATGGATGATAAAGTTAATCGCTCCTGACGTTTTACTATGATCCGCTAATTCTTCATAAATTGTCTTAGTTTTTTTATTTAAATGGCTTTCATTTAAATGAACCAATACATCTTTTGCTGTTTTGATCAATCCATACTTTAAAACAGTTCTTGCACCATTCACATAATTGACAATACGTTTTTCCTCAGGATGATACCAAATCAATCCTGGAACCTTATGTTGATCAGGATAAACCCCTGTCATTAATGTACTGTCTACTGATGCCGTCATCGTTGGAAATGCGGTTACACATTCAGAGATATAAGTACCGTGCTCCATTAAAAATTTAAGAGCAGGTGTTTTTTGCGTTTTGATTGCATTTTCTAATGCTTCTGGCATTAAAGCATCGATCAGAATCATAATTATTTTTTTCATATATTCTTTCCCCTCAACAAAATTCAGTCTTATTTAGTATTTGGGGGAAATCATTTTTCTATACCAATTTACCTTAATTCTTTGTCAGTTAAAAGATAGTCAGTATCTACTTCAAGAATCGTAAGCGAATGATGACAACAGGGTAAGACTAATAATTTTTTTATACCCGATTGTATTTTCTTTAAATCTTTTATTTTTAAAGGCAATAATACATTTTCTTTAGCACAAAAAGGGCATAAATGAAAATAGAGATCTTCCCCAATTATTTCGTAGGGCCATGTATTTTTAAAAGGAACCATGTTTCTCCTCCTTATAAAGCTCATTATAAACTTATTATAAACTTATTTCATTATATGTGAAGGAAATAAACTAATGTTAAGGAATATGGTACAATAGATTGAAAAAGAGTCGGAAGGAGGATGTATGATATGATTACTGATTATCATGTCCATTTAGAAACAGGGCCTTATACCATAAATTGGCTCATGAAGTATCTTGAAATAGCAAATGAACGAGGAGTTACCGATTTAGGATTTTCAGAACATGGTTATCGCTTCAAACAATCTAAGGCTATTTTATTTAATCCATGGATTGAAGAACGGCAAACTGAAGATGTAGATGAATATGTTTCGCTTATTTTAGAAGCAAAAAAACGGGGGCTTCCAGTGAAATTAGGAATTGAATTGGATTATTTCCCCGGAAAGGAGAAAGAAATCGAACAATTTTTAGCTCCCTATCCCTGGGACTATGTCATAGGGTCAGTTCATTGGCTTGACGATTGGGGATTTGACCTAATCGAAATGAGGGAACAGTGGAATCAAAGAGCAATTTTAGAGGCATATCAGGAGTATTTTAGTAGGGTAGAACTGCTTTTGGATACAAAGCAATTTGACATTCTTGGTCACGTTGATGTGATTAAAGTGTTTGGTTATAGACCCAGTGACGATGAACATGAGACCCTTTATTCCCTTTATGATCGGGTTGTAGAGAAGATTGCCCAAAGTGGAATTACAGTAGAAATGAGTACTGCCGGTTTAAGAAAACCTGTCCAAGAACTATACCCTGCTCCAGCTTTAATGGAAAAGTTAGCAAAATATAATATTCCTATGATCATCAATTCTGACGCTCACCGGCCTGAACATGTTGGTGCTGATTATGATATAGGAATAAAGTATTTAAAAGAATACGGTATCGATCAAATTAGTACATTTGAAAAACGTAAACGAAAAATAGTTCATTTAGGATAAAAAGGAGGCTACCGATCCGCTATAGGAAGGTAGCCTTTGATCTTTTAATAATTATGCCGCTAATAATTCATAGTTTATCATGCTGACTTGTTTGCTGATATCTATCATTCTATCCTCAACAGTAGGAGCAATCACTTTAGCATTTTTGATTTTTTCAATCAATGCATCACGAACTAACTCATAGGTATTTGTCCATGTGACTTCGGCTAATGTTTTAAATCCATCTTGACCACCTGATAAGAAATCATTTGTCGCAACAGTGTACGTCTTATCCATTTCTACAGGGGTTCCATCTTCTAAAGTAATCTCTGTTACTCTTTGATACTCAGGCTTCGTTGAATCATATTTCACCTTTAAGCCAGAGATCTGCATCATTCCTTTATACAAAGTTACACTTTGCTCGAGGACTGCCTTGATTTGTGCACCTGTCATTTCGGCTTTTACAATCGTATTGTCAAAAGGCATCATAGTAAAGATGTTTCCAACAGTAATATCTCCAGCAGGTAGTTCAGTTCGAATTCCACCAGCATTTTGGAAAGCGATCTGAGCATCTACTTTTTCCTTCATCACATCTGCCATCCAGTTTCCAATGTTAGATTCATTGTTGTAATCTGGTTTCAAATCAACTGTTGTCTTACCAATTACGACATCAAAAATTGATTTTACATCTTCATTATATTTATCTACAATCGCTTGAATTTCCTTATTTGGTGTGACTTCAAGCGCAGTCTTACGTACTTCGACTAAAGCTGCAGAACGATCGATCACTTTTTGATTTTTTTGGTCAAATACGATAGTAATGTGCCCCATCATTCTACCATTTTTGGATGCTTCAACGACTGGAATCCCATTGATAATCCCTTGTACTGCTTCATGACTATGACCACCAATAATCGCATCAACATCTTTTACACCATTTGCAAGATCTGCTAATGCGCCAGAGATTTCTTTCGTGTCAGGATCTTGTGAACCTGGAACATGTGTTAATAGAACGACAAGCTCTGCCCCATCTTTTCTAACCTCTGGAACAAGTTGATTGGCTACCGTAATGGGATCTTTAAAATCAAAGTTTTTAATAAATTCTAATTTTGCTGTTTCTAATGTTTCAGGGGTAGCCAAACCAATAATTCCAATTTTTACTCCATTTTGTTCAATGATTGTATAGGGTTTGGCCCATTCTACAGGTTTATTAGTGGCTTTATCATAAATATTTGCTGCTAATAGTGGGAAAGTTACATTAGCCTCTTTTCTTGTAGCCAATACTTTTTCAATTCCCCAGTCAAATTCATGATTGCCGAGTGTAACTGCTTTATATCCGATCATTTCAAAGGCTTTTGCTACAGGTTCCCCAAAGAAGATATTGGATAACGGAGTACCTTGATAACGATCACCAGCATCTAGAATCAACGTTCCCTGGGGATTTTGTTTTTTGTATTCCTCATACACTGCTGCTAATTTTGCTATCCCTGCTTCATATCCACCTTCCAAATTACCATGAAAGTCATTGGTAGAGAAAATATCAATTTGTTTTAAGTTTACATTAAGAGAATGGTTAATAATCGCAACCATATGTCCACGGGTAAATTCCATTTTTGGACTAATGGTAGAAGATGTGGTTCCTTGAATGAGGCCGACTTTTAATGCTGCAGCGATATTTCCTTTTGCCCAGTCACTTACTTCTTTTAGATCCTTATATTGGCTAAAGGCATTTAAGTCTTGTTTTATAGAAAGATGTAAGCTATTCATCACTAAAGAAATAGCTTGCTCTCTAGTGATAACATCATTTACCCCAAATCGGTCAGCTGCTACACCTTTTGTAATTTTTGCGTCAAAGGCTGCTTGAACATATGGTGCTAACTTTGCATCGACATCGGTAAATTTCGTTGTCGTTACGTTGGGTAATTCAAGACCTTTCGCTTTAACTAATGCTTTAATAAATTCTCCGCGAGTCACCTTTTCTTCTAAATTAACAGAAGCAACATTTGGTGTTCTTCCGTCCTCTGAAACTGGAATATCAATTACCTTTTTATTTAATAAATCATAGGCATCTTTCTTAGCCCAATGGTTAAGATCTGTTCCAACGATTTTCCAGTTATTATCTACCTCTGGAGCAATAGTTTTCTTTTCTTTGATATATTTAGCAATAAGGTTTCTAATTTGCCCTTCTTCACCTTGGGTAGTTGTATCTATTAATTTATCGCCCGTAATTAACCCAAGGGATTTCATACCATTGTAGCGGTAATCATTTAATGCAAGCGTTAATTTCATCTCATCTGTAACTGGTTTACCCTTAAATGTTAGGTTTTGAATTCTCTTACCAGGTTCTTTAGAAATATCGATCTGATAATTTACGCCTGCAAACATGTCATAGTTGTACATTCTAATATTTGGGCTAAAACTAATGGTAACGTCACCTGGTTTGTAAGTATTGTAGTATGCTGCTGATTTTTCCATGAGTGCTTTTAATTGTGCACCCGTAATTTCCGTTTTAATTAAAGTATTTTCGTATTTGTAGATATTAGCCACATCTTTAATCGAGATTGGCCCTTTTTTAAGGTCAGATTTTGAAGTAAATAAAGCAGCTAGAGAAACATCTGCGTCTGTATAGTAGAGTTGAACCTTGTTTATCAGATCCATTAAAGCAGTATCTTGAATTTGAGCAACTGGAATCGCAGGCAGTTCAGAACTCGGAAGGAAATTCCCAGTCGCTTCTCCAATTGGTGTATTTACATAATCTATAGTTTTTTGATGATAATCTTTTGCCAAATCCAGAATTTCTTGTGCTGCCTCAACATTTTTTGTATCGATATTTTTAGCAGTTTTATTTGTTACTTTCCATTCACCATTCACATTTTCAAGAGAAATATCAAATCTAGAAACTTTATTTCCAGTACTTTTTGGTTCAGAAATTAGAACGTTATTGATGAGTTGGCCTTCTATATCTGAATGAGCATGACCAGCTAAAATAGCATCAATACCTGGAACTTGCTCTGCAACTGCTTTTACAGAATCTCCACCATCTTCAAAGTACTCACCATCAACCCCAGCATGAATCGATGCGATAATAAGGTCTACTTTTTCTTGTTCCTTTAGAACCTTAACCCACTTTTTCCCTTCATCAATTAAACTGTTAAATTGTAAATCCTTAACTTTTTCCCCATCCCATCTAGGAATGTTAGGAGTGGTCATCCCTAGAATCCCAACTTTGACCCCATCAATTTCTTTCACAATATATGGTTTTGCAAAGTTGGAATTATCTGCTTTTTTATAGATATTTGCACTTAATACTGGAAACTTCGCTTCACCAATGATTCTGTTTAATACATCTAAACCATAGTTGAACTCATGGTTTCCTAATGTCCATGCATCATATTTCATTTCATTCATTACGGCAATGATTGGATATGTAACAGAAGTATCATTTTTATATACATCAGAAAGCTCAGTACCTTGAATGGTATCCCCATTATCAATCAGTATTGTATTGGGGTTTTCTTTTCTTACTTCCTTTACAATTGTATAGACTTTTGCAAGTCCAGCATCATCATCAGCTACACCAGATTTATAATCCCATGGATAAATCGCGTTATGAATATCACTAGTGCCTAAAATCGTAATAGTTTTTGTTGTTTCTGCTGCATTTACGAATTGAAAAGGTGTAACTAAGCTAAACAATAAAGCAAGTGTTAGAAAAAAACTAATCTTACTAAAGTTTCTCCTCATTTTTCCCCCTCCAATGGTTAAATAAAATGTTTAAAAAGTCTGATATCTTACCTTATACCCTTCTTTCTATGAAATATTATAATTCAAATAAAAGATTTATACCATTTTATCTTTTCAAAAAATTACCGAAACATGAAAAGAAACTGCTTATGATTTTAAATATAGACAATTGGTAAAAGGATGGCAATAGATCTTTTTATAAAAAAAGGTTTGTATATTCCAGCGTGCCGTGTCTTTGCTAATGGAATATACAAACCCCTAAATAATTAGTGGAAATTTGATTATAAATCTACTTGAAAAAGGTTTTGTACGCCTTGAACGAATTTGATTTTATCTATTAGTTCATTCTCAACAGGGTGATCAATTCCTAAAAAGGCAATCGCCTTTCCACCTACTTGATTACGCCCTACTTGCATGGTAGCTATATTTACTCGAGCATTTCCTAATGCGGTACCGATCCTTCCTATGATTCCAGGTTGATCGATATGTTCCATCACAAGAATATTTCCTTCAGGGCTTAAATCGACAGTAAAGCCATTATAATTCACAATTCTTGCGCCATAACCATTAAGTACTGTACCTGCTAAATGCTTTTCTTCATGATTTGTCTTTACATTAACGGTGACAAGATTGGTAAAGCCATGTGATTTATTTGATCGACTTTCCACTACGGCAATTCCTCGAGATTTTGCCAATATGGGGGCGTTCACATCATTCACTTCACCAACGCTCCCAAGGTGCACCGATAAAATTCCTTTTAATACTGTTCTAGTTATAATATCAATCTCTTTATCGATGATATCTCCCGAATAGGTAATCTCTATTTTCTCAATTGCTCCTAAGATCACATTTGCAACCAATCGTCCCATTCGCTCAGCGAGTTGAAGATAAGGACGCACATGGTTTAGCATGTCTAACGGCAATGAAGGCATATTGACAGCATTTCTGAATGGTTCATTTTTCAAAAAATGATAAACCTCTTCGGCCACATCGATGGCAACATTTAATTGTGCCTCTTCTGTTGATGCCCCAAGATGTGGAGTGGTGACTACCTTTGGATGCTGTCTTAGTGGACTTTCCATCGGTGGTTCTTGTTCATAGACATCTAAAGCTGCCCCAGCCACAATCCCTTTGTCTAACGCATCAAGCAAAGCTTCTTCACGGATAATCCCACCTCTTGCGCAGTTGATGATTCTGACCCCCTTCTTCATCATAAAAAATTGGGGAGTATCGATTAGATATTTGGTTTCTTTAGTTAGTGGAGTATGAACAGTGATAAAATCGGCTTGCTTGATTACTTCTTCTAACGTACCTAAAGCAATCCCTAATTGTTCTGCTCTTTCGGAGGTTAAATATGGGTCATAGCAAATCACATTCATATTAAAGGCTTTTGCTCTTTTGGCAACCTCTGTTCCGATCCTTCCCATTCCTACAATCCCTAATACTTTACGATTTAACTCCACACCTACATATTTTTTTCGATTCCATTCCCCTTGTTTTAGGTCTTGGTGGGCTTGGGGAATCCATCTTGCCATGGCGATTAACATCGCAAAAGAGTGCTCGGCAGCTGATATGGTATTACCATCTGGTGCATTGATTACCACAATTCCCCGTTCTGTAGCAGCTTTCACATCAATATTATCAACTCCAACTCCTGCCCGTCCAATCACTTTTAACTGTTTTGCTGCGGCAAGCACCTCTGCAGTTACTTTTGTTTGGCTTCTAACAAATAATCCTTGATAATCCCCAATAATCTCCAATAATTCTGTTTGACTTAAGTCCGTTTTCACATCAATTTGGATATCTGCCGCTTCTCGTAATTTTGTTAAGCCTACTTCAGAAATAGGGTCACTTACCAATATTTTGTGCATATAGCCATTCCTCCTCTGCCGCTTTTATTCCTTTACCTAGTTCTACAGGGTACCCAATTTGTTTTAATGCCAATTCTAGCCCAGCAATGGTCGTTAAAATATCCATCGGATGAGTATATCCCATATGGCCAATCCGAAAGATTTTTCCTTTTAAATGTTGCTGTCCCCCTGCAGCAACAATCTTATAATCCTCACGTAGGACTTTTCTTAATTGTTCAGGATCAAATCGTTCATCCCCCTTAATCGCTGTCACCGTACAAGAGGCATCTTGATCATTTTCCACTAACAATGACAACCCTAAAGCTATAGCTGCTTTTCTAACCATATCACGAAGCAGTTTGTGCCTTGCAAAGCTATTTTCTAGTCCTTCTTGTTCAATTAAATCAATAGAGGTAGATAATCCAAATACTAATGAGACAGGTCCTGTAAATGGAGTCGTATTTTTGATTGCATTCTCTTTGTAAGCTTTTAAATCAAAATAAAAGCGCGTGCTATGAGTTTCTTCAATCACTTGCCATGCCTTTTGACTGACTGCAATTAATGCTAAACCTGGTGGTAAGCCTAAAGCCTTATGAGAAGCCGTTACTGCGATATCCACACCCCATTCATCCATTTTTAAATCCATTCCGACAAGAGCTGAGACACTATCGACAACAAAGACTGCATTCGTTTCATTAACAATCTCCGCAATTTCTTTTATCGGATTAACAACTCCGGTAGAGGTTTCACAATGGGTGGCAAATACTGCTTTAATCTTAGGATTCTGAACAAGCATTTCGCGGATCTGTTCAGGGTCTGCCGCTTTTCCATATTCAAATTCACAGGTAAGCACTTCAGCTTGAAAAGCTTTTGCAATCTTTGCAAACCGCCCTCCAAAAACTCCTGTAACAATAACAAGGACTTGATCACCCGGTTCAACAAGATTGGCCACTGCCATCTCTAAAGTCCCTGTTCCACTTGCTGCCACAATCAAAACGTCTTGGTTGGTTTGGAACAATCTTTTTGCTTTGATTAAAACCTCGCCAAAGATTTTCGAAAATTCGCCACTCCGATGGCCTAAAATCGTTCGTTCCATCGCCCTTTGCACCTCTGGGGAAATTGGTGTTGGGCCTGGAATCCTTAAATGTTGGTATTCAGTAAACATTTTCTCCACTCCCTTTCTACTTTCTTTTCTTTTATTGCTTTTATATGATTCGCTTTAATCCAGCTCATCTGTGCAGGATTAAAGCTAGAACATAAAATAAAAAACCTCTCACCCCCACACTGATTTTAATCAGTATAGGGACGAAAGGTTATCTTTCGTGGTACCACCCTAATTTATCATTATTTCACAATAATGATCTCTATAGGTAGTGTAAACACTATCTACTCTGATAACGGCTTTAACCGGTCAAACCTACTCAATTTTCGATTTGACAACTCCAGAGCGCTATTTTAATGTAGATTCCTCCAGTTTCCACCTACCACTGGCTCTCTTTGCTCCTCTATCATTAAAATTCTCTTTCATCGTTATTTTTTCTTCTTCAATATTTATGTTAGAATTTATCACGATTTTATGGTGACGTCAAGATGTTAATTCATTATTTTTAAATATTTTTAAAATTAGAATCTTATTTTAATCTTTCCTCAAGTTTTGCTTTTTCAGCTTCATAACCTGGTTTACCTAATAAAGCAAACATGTTCTTCTTATAGGCTTCTACTCCAGGTTGATCAAATGGATTTACTCCTTGTAAATAACCACTCATTCCACAAGCTTTTTCAAAAAAGTAAACCAGATGACCAAAAGTAAATTCATTTAATTGGTCTAATTTTACAATCAAGTTAGGTACCTGACCATCTGTATGAGCAAGTAATGTTCCTTCGAAGGCCTTTTTATTAACGAAATCCATGGTTTTTCCTGCAAGAAAATTAAGACCGTCTAAATTATCTTCTGTTTTCTTAATCACAACTTCTTCTTTTGCTTTCTCTACTATTAGAACGGTTTCCATTAGATCTCTTCTACCCTCTTGGATGTATTGACCCATGGAGTGAAGGTCTGTCGTAAAGTCCACAGAAGCAGGGTAGATTCCCTTATGATCTTTCCCTTCGCTTTCACCAAATAATTGTTTCCACCATTCGGAGAAATAATGAAGGCTTGGTTCGTAGTTGACCATAATTTCAATTGTTTTTCCTTTACGGTATAGTGCATTGCGAACGACTGCATATTGGTAAGCTTCATTTTCTAACACATTATCATTTTGATATAACTCATAGGCGTGTTTTGCCCCTGCCATCATTTGATCAATATCGATTCCTGCTGTAGCAATAGGAAGCAATCCAACAGCTGTCAATACAGAGTATCTTCCCCCTACATCATCTGGAATAACAAAGGTTTCATATCCTTCTTCTTCAGCCAGTTTACGCAACGCGCCCTTGGAAACATCCGTTGTAGCATAAATTCGATTTTTAGCCTCTTCTTTACCATACTTATTTTCTAAAACTTCCTTCATTACTCGAAAAGCAATGGCCGGTTCAGTCGTTGTTCCAGACTTAGAAATAACGTTCACTGAAATATCTTTTCCTTCTAATACCTGAAGCAGGTGTTTCAAATAGGTGGAACTAATTTGATGCCCAAGAAAATAGATTTCTGGTGTTTTCCGTTGTTCCTTTGGTAATTGATTGTAAAAAGAGTGAGTGAGCATTTCAATCGCTGCTCTTGCCCCTAAATAAGAACCGCCAATCCCAATGACAACAAGAGCATCGGAGTTTTCCTGGATCCTTTTTGCAGCTTGCTTAATCCTTGCAAATTCATCTTTATCATATTGAACAGGCAAATCAACCCAACCTACATAATCATTACCTGCTCCAGTTTTTTTATGTAACATCTCATGGGCCGTTTTTACAAGGTCCTTCATTTGAGTGATTTCATGCTCATGCACGAAACCAAGCACCTTTTTATAATCAAATTGCAATGGCTTAACCATTTTGTTCGACCTCCAGTATATGTTTATTTTATACATAGAACAATGTATCGAAAAAAGGAAATAAAATCAAGGGCACTTCTGATATACCCTTCGTTCACTTGAAACTTACATTCTCATTTTACTCAGCTAACAATTGTTCCATTTGATCTAATAGATCTTTAAATACATCCAGAGCCTGTTGAATGGGCTTAGGTGTGTTCATATCCACGCCTGCCTTTTTTAAAAGTTCAACAGGATAATCAGACCCACCAGATTTTAAGAAAGTTAGATAGCGTTCAACAGCAGGTGCTCCTTCTTCTAAAATTTGCTTTGCCAAGCTGGTAGCTGCCGAAAAACCTGTTGCGTATTTGTAAACATAAAAATTCATGTAAAAATGAGGAATCCTTGCCCATTCTAAATCGATCAATTCATCAACGACCATTTCAGGTCCATAATATTCAACATTTAATTGATGGTACATTTCATTTAAAAGATCAGGGGTTAGAGAATCGCCAGCTTCAACTTTTTCATGAATCATTTTTTCAAATTCTGCAAACATAGTCTGACGATAAACCGTTGCTCTGAATTGCTCTAAATAGTGATTTAAATAATACAATTTTTCTTTTTTATCAGTTATGTTTTCCAATAGATAATGCATTAGTAAGGTTTCATTTAATGTAGAAGCGACTTCAGCAACAAAGATCTTATAATGGGAATAAATGTATGGTTGGTTTGAATTGGAATAAAAAGAATGCATCGAATGACCTAACTCATGTGCTAAAGTGAAAAGATCATTTACATTATCTTGATAATTCAACAAAATATATGGATGTGTTCCATACGATCCCCATGAGTATGCCCCACTCGTTTTCCCTTGGTTTTCATATACATCGATCCATCTGGATTCAAAACCCTTTGCTAATTGGTCTAAATATTCTTGCCCTAATGGTTTTAGCCCTTTTTTTACCGTTTCTTTTGCTTCTTCATAAGGAACTTTGATCTTTACATCTTTTACGATAGGGGTATATAGGTCATACATATGTAACTCATCAAGATCAAGCATTTTTTTACGTAAACTTACGTATCGGTGCATGAGATTGATATTTTTCTTTATCGTTTCAATTAAATTGTTATATACTTCTGGTGTCACATTATCATCATCTAATGAAGCCTCTAGCGCCGAAGCATAATGTCTTGCCTTTGCATAGAAAATATTTTTCTTTACATCAGAATTTAAGATAGCTGCAAAGGTGTTTTTCAAACTTCCATAGGTTTGATACATTGCTTCAAAAGCATCTTTGCGAACACGACGATCCGTACTCTCCATAAATTGAATATAACGGCCTTTCGTTAGCTCTACTTCTTCTCCTTGTTCATCTCTAATCGTTGGAAACTTAATATCAGCATTATTTAGCATGCCAAATATATGGTCTGGCGCTTGTGCGATTTCTCCTGTTTGTGCCAGCAACTGTTCTAATTCGGGAGATAAAATATGTGGTTTTGTTCGAACTATTTCATCTAAATAATGTCTATATAAAGCAAGTCCTTTTTCCTCTTTTATGAAAGATTCTAGCTTTTCTGTTGGAATAGAAAGGATTTCAGGTACAATATAAGAGGTTATACTACTTACTTGAATACTTAAACTACTTGCTCGGTCTGCTAAAGCTTGATACTTCGCATTAGTATTGTCTTCATCTTTTCTTAACCTTGCGTAGACAAACACTTTGCCAAGTGTTTCAGAAAGCTGATCTTGTAGCTTTAATCCTTCAAGCAAGTTTTTTGCAGAGGATTTTAGTTTACCTTCAAATCCTTTTAATTGTTCAGCAAGCTCTTTTACCCTTTTAAAATCTTCTTCCCATTTTTCATCAGTCGTATAGATCGTTTCAAGATTCCATTGATACTTCTTGTCAATCTCACTTCTTTTTGGTAGACTTTTTTTACTTTCATCAACCATGAGTCATTCCTCCTTAAAGATTTCTTTACCCTCGAAAATGTTTTGTAATATGATGTTCCTTATCCCCAGCATAATCCTCTTTTGCATCAACCTGAATGATTTCCATTTCAGGATAACGAAGAAAAGTTAACCGCCCTCCAAAAACACACCCCTGATCAATATTGATGGTATGACAAATAATAATCGGTTCAGGTCTAGGATCATGTCCATAAATAATCAAAAGATCGTTGTGGTGGTTTACTGTCCAATTCTTTCTGATCGGTCTCCCTTTTTCATCTATACCGGCTGTATCCCCATAACGAGTGAAGGAGCGTACTTGTTCTGAATCTTTCCCAATATCTTGATCGCGAATTCCAGCATGCACTGCTACTGCTACATCCTTCCCTTCCTTCGTAAGGATATAATGGGATGGGCATGCAAGTAGGAACTGCTTCATCTCTTCTTTTAATTTATCTAATTTTTCTTTCCCCTCTTCTTTTTCAAATTGTTCTAGTTCAGAGACAAACTTCTCGTCGCCATGGACCATTTTTACATTTCGCCCCATTAAATAACGAGCAACCTTCCAATTATGGTTGCCATCAATAGCATAAGCTTGTGTTTCATTCACCATATCCATCACAAGGCGCATCACCTTTAAGGAGTAAGAGCCCCGACTCATCATATCTCCTAGGAATAACAGCTTTCTATTTTTAGGATGGAAATATATTCCCTTTTTATTCTTATGATAACCTAACTTTTTCATTCCTTCTATTAATTCTTCATAGCATCCATGAACATCTCCAACTAAATCGATTCCAGCACCTACATCGATTCGAAACTTTTTCATAAAACCACCCCATTCTAAATAACCATATCTTTCATATTCTTTACGGTTTTAATAAGAACTATAAGATAACCAAACTTAAGAATCAATTTGTAATGAAAAAAAGATCGTAACCAAGTTACGACCGTTTAATAATAGATAAACCCACCTTTAAAAAGCAACTAGTATACCGCCTTCACCAGCATAAGTACCAATAGATGGACCAATTTCAGTTAAAATAATTTGGGCAGTTTTATACCGCTTCTCAACCATCTCTTTTATTTGTAGTGCCTTTTCTTCGCAATTGGAATGAGCGATTCCTAAGATCTTTTGTTCTAAATTAACCCCATACTCTTCAATTAAATCAATCAAACGTTTCACTGTATTTTTAGATCCTCTAACTTTTTCAATCACGTCAATTGAACCTTCAAAACTATTTTTCATAATTAATTTGACGGATAATACCGAGGCTATTTTGCCTCTGACTCGATCCAAACGACCGCCTTTGATCACATTTTCCAACGTATCTAAGAAAATCAGGATATGTGAATGGTCAATCACATGTTTGATTTTAGTAATAAGCTCTTCAAAGTGAAAACTTTCTTTTATTAGTTCAGCAGCTTGCATGAGAATTACACCTAATCCAATCGATGCATTTTTTGCATCAAGAGCGATCATCTCTACATGAGGATATTCTTCCTTATAGGTGTCAACAGCCATCTTAGCACTTTGATAAGTACTACTTAATTGTGAGGATAATGTGATTACAATTCCTTGATCGCCTGGTCTCATTACTTTTTCAAATTGATCAAGAAAATCCTGGGGAGAAGGTGCAGCCGTTTTAGGTAACTCTTCTTGTCCCTTCATTTTTTGATAAAATTCATTAACACTCAAATTAACACGATCAAGAAAGTGATCATTTTGAAAGGAGATATGTAATGGAATGACATGGATATTGTATTTTTTAATGATTTGTTCTGGTAAATCACAGCTACTATCTGTAAAAAGATTAATTGACATCGATATTCTCCTTTTCCCGTAATCCCCTTTATTTAAGGGTTGTATATCATACTAAATCTTAGGCAATTGTATTTGGTGAATAAAGTTCCCTAATTGATTCGCTGAATGTTGAAGTTTTTCTTCTTCTTCCTTTGTAAGAGGAAGATCAAGAACCTCTTCAATTCCATTTTTTCCTATAATACTTGGAATTCCCAAACAAACATCACTAATCCCTTTATAATTATCCAAATAGGCAGAAACAGGTAGTATTGACATTTGATCATGTAAAATTGCTTCACAAATTCTTGCCAAAGATAGAGCGATGGCATAATAGGTTGAACCTTTTTTCTCAATAATTTGATAGGCAGCGTTTTTGGTTTGTAAATAAATCTCTTCTTTTTCTGCTGAGGATAAATAATACCTGGATTGTTCTTTTACTTGCTCTTGCGTCATTCCTGCTATATTTAATAAACTCCAAGCAGCCAATTCTGTATCTCCATGCTCTCCAATTATCATACCATGAATACTCCTCGGATCAATATTCATTTTTTCGGATATCAAATAACGAAAACGAGCACTATCTAGTAACGTTCCTGACCCGATAACTCTTTCCTTTGGTAAATGAGTTAATTTAATGGTGATATAGGTAAGAATATCGACTGGATTTGTGGCAATAAGAAAAATCGCTTCCGAATTGTATTTTAAGATTTCAGTTAAGATTTGGTGATATATAGATACATTTCTCTGCATTAAATCTAATCTTGTCTCACCTGGTTTTTGTGCTGCTCCAGCGGTGATCACAATAATATCAGCATCTTTGCAGTCAGGGTAATCACCTGCAGTTATTTTCATTGGTTGTGCTAACAGTAAGCCATGGTTAAGGTCTAATGCATCACCTTCAGCCTTATCCTGATTTTTGTCGATGATCACTAATTCGTCCGCAAGTCCTCTTAAAAGTACCGTATAGGCAAAAGTGGATCCAACTGCTCCGCTTCCAACAACAACAATTTTCGTTTGATTATTCATCCTTTAGCCTCCTTCATCATAAAAAAACTATTCTTTCTTTATTATGGACAAAGATTATACATCTAATCACCTCAAAATGATTACAAAGTTTAATCACTTGTTCACATTTTATGTGAAAAATTTATGAAAGAAAACCTAGAAATGTGCTAAAAACGAAAAGTACTTCTTATATATATATCGGAAGGAAAACATAATCCTGTTACTTTTCCTTCATATGTAAGATGAACATCTTACTTTATCTTCTTTAATAATAAAGCAAAAGGAGGGGGTTTTGATGGTACGTTTTTTGCGGGAAAATATTTATGCTGCCTACGGACTACTGCTTTTAAGACTTTACTTAGGTTGGAATTGGATGACAGCTGGTTGGGAAAAACTTACGGGTTCAGAACCATTTAGTGCAGAGGGATTCCTACAAGGAGCATTAAAAAAAATGGGTGGTGAACACCCATCAGTATCCCAGTGGTGGGGAGGCTTTGTTGAAAACTTTGCACTCCCTAATGTAGGATTTTTTAACTTTATGATTCCATTAGGTGAATTTTTGGTAGGATTAGGACTTATACTTGGATGTCTTACAACCGCCGCTGTTTTCTTTGGTATGATGATGAACTTTGCTTTCTTGTTTAGTGGCACTGTTAGCCATAACCCACAAATGGTACTTGTAAGTATCTTTGTCATTGTTGCTGGATTCAATGCAGGTAAAATAGGTTTAGACCGCTGGGTTATTCCTTACTTAAGGAATTGGTATGTTAAGAGCTTTAAAAAAGCATCTGTATAATCAAAGTAATAGAATTTCAAAAAAATGAAGCCAGTAACAAAATACCGAAGGAGTAACTCCAAAAAGGGTTACTCCTTTTCGTTTTGTACCTGATGTTCATTTCGATAGTGAAATATTTTTGTTTTAACGATCAATTTCTTTAATTCTGCTTCAATTGATTCAAAATCCTTTAGTTCTACATCCTCAGGATTAAATTGATCTACCATATAAGAAAGAAGTTGCAATCTTCCTTTAATATATTTCAATTGTTTTTTCTTATTATAGATTGGTGTAGACATCTAGATACCCCCATAGGTAAATATTCTTCCTTTTATTTTACATGAAAATCAAGTTTATATCTATAAAATAAGTTTGTATATTCCATCGCGCTCCATCATCCGTGCCCTTCTATGAATAAAGATTACGGAGAGAAGGGCACTTCTGAAGGCACACAAAGTGTACAAGTCGTGCTACACAGCTAAAGCTGCTAGTCACGCTATGTCGCAGCTTATGGAATATACAAACCCCAAATGACAAGGAAAAGAATGTAAGTAAAACTTTCTCTTCCAATAAAGAAAAAAGATGGGTTTATGTCCCATCTTTTTTAGTTGGTTTTATCTATGCTGTGGCGGATTTAATTTTTCTTAGGTAATTCTGGTTGGTAAACCAAGATTACACTAGCTGTTGAGACTTCCATTAAAGCAAGTAAAGAAAACAATGAAGCAAGAGCTTTAAATACCTTTTTCATTGATTTTCACCTCCCACAATTTTTCTTCTTATAAAGAAATCATCTATGTTGTGGAAAAGTTGAATTCCAAAAGGAGTTAAAGTAATTGATTGTAGAAAAATTCCAATAGCCGAAAAGAATGAGATCACATGAAATGAGGTGTAAAATATATCGATTAAAATATTCCCTATGAACCAAATGGATAAAAATACAAAGCTTGCCCATTTAAAAAAATGATGCTTTTCTCTTGGGATCGGACGATTTACTGCTGAAACTGGGACGTAGATGAAGGTAACGATCACTGAAAAAATATATATTGGTAATAGCAAATAGAATGGGGATATTTCAATTGCAATCTGCTGCAATACGTAGGCTGGAATAAAGAAGAGAAGCATCGAAGTGGTTAAACAACGCAAATAGGTTGACATATGAACGCCGCCAGAAATGATTCGCAATAATGCAAAGAATAATGAAATCGTAACCATTTCCTTAAAAACACCAAAAAGGAGAGAGATCGAAAATAGAACAATAACTTTTACCAAACCAGTCAATGTCACTTCGATCCCATACCGAATGTAATCTACATCGTCTCTCTCAGCCTTCTCAGCTAATTTTTTGGCTAACCAATAAGATATTTTTGTAACCATTATAGTTTCTCCCCCTTTTAAAGAGGCAATTCTATAATAAAAGTCGTCAAATTTTTGCTAGATTCAACTCTAATTGTTCCTTTATATTTTTGTACGATAGATTTAACAATACTAAGACCAAATCCACTATTTTCCTTTTCTTTTTTAGTAGTATATCCTTCTTCGAATAACAAATCAACTATTTTTTTTTCAATTTTTGGCCCATTATTTGAAATCTGAATGATTGCTGTCGAATCCTTTTTGCCCCAATATATTTCAATAAAAGGATTTCTTGTATGACTTTCAGTTACAGCTCTTAATGCATTATCTAGTATATTACTGATTATTTTTACTAAATCATAGCCTTTAATAGAAGGAAATGTATCATCCGTTTCTACTATTTCTCTATACTCTACTTTTTTTTCTTCCATCAATTCAATCTTTGTATGTAATAAAGCGCTCACTGGGATATTTTTAATTTTAATACGCCGATTGGACGCACGAACATGCTGAACAAGATCATGAACATATTCTTGTAAATGATCATACATTTTCGCTTGAATCATGCCATGAATCGTTTGAATCTCATTGATAAAATCATGACGTTCCATTCGCAACTTCTTTAATACGTTTTCTAAGTGTTGATTATAGTCACTCTCAGTTTGAATGATCTCTTTTTGCATATAAATGTTTTTCAATTGAATGACAGAAACAATAAGTAAAATATTCACAATAACAAGCCCTAAACTAAAAAGAGGTAATCCATGAATATTTAGAATTATTTTTTTTAGTAAAAATTGGCTATTCATATAAAACGAATAGTTTAGATAAATGATAAAAAACAATTGAAGAAGAATTAGGGTTAAACTAGAGATCCAATAAGCAATATTTTTGTTAATAAATAGTTTTTTGAATCCTTTTGTTACTGACCAATGTTTTTTTTCGATAAAATAACTACTAATGATTAAAGGCAACATATAAGTAAATGTAACTAGTAATTTGAGCCAAAAGCTTCCTAGGATTTGTTGGTAGGAAATAAATTGCGTAATCACAACTAATACAATTATTTCAGAAATTAAAATAGAAAGAATGCTGGTAAGGGTCATACCAAAAGCAAATTTCCAATTCTTATGTATGAATAACTTATAAAGTATAGTATTAATAATGATTGTGATGATGATTCTAAAATCTGCAAAGGATTCTAATTGCCACATCAAATCAGAAATAAAGGCAGAGATGATCGCCATGAATAGAATTTTATATTTTATCTTTGAAAAGGAAAACCCAAAAAGAACAGTTCCTAACAGAAGCATACCATAAAATTCTGGTAATGAAATAAATAAATAATTGATCAGGAATCCCATTATTTAACCCCTTCGACAAAAACTGATATTTTTTTCAGTATATAATATAATTATCACAAATTGAACATTATTATAAACTGAGCCATTAGTCCCAAATCTAATAGATTTAGGAAAAAAGGGGTAATTTTTTTGTATTTAACCGTTGGATTCCTTCTTGGCATACCCCATATTCTAACCATGAGCAACCTTTACAGATTTGACTTAAATCTGCTGGTTCAATCATTTTCTGTGTTTTCATAAGAAGTTCTTGCTTTGTATAGATTTGATTAGGAATCAATCCTAGTTTTGCTATCACTTTTTGATCAATTTCCTTTACATGTGCATCGGAATTTTTATCTGCCAAGCATATGGTTCCTCCATGATGAGGGCAAGTGGAGCAAACATCGTCAAGTTCTTGTATCACCTTAATGGGTAAGAGAGGGTTCGTAGAATCATCTCGGATGAGGTGAGTAACTTCTTTCATTTTCTCGACAAAGGATTCACTATAACCCATGCCTTGAAACCCATGAATACATAGTAAATGATGCCCTCTTAGTGTGATTGTCATTTTCCTGATCTCCTTCCCATTGTTCTCTTGTATTTACTAGTTCTTATAGCTCTTGTAGTGTCATATAGGTATAGTTCACTAATTCATGGATATCTTCAATGTTATCTTCATCAATTTTTCGACCAAAATTCAACTGGATATGGTCATAATATAAAGGTTTATCTTCTTTTTTAAAATCGTAAGTGATGGTTTGTGTGATCTCTGGTCTACCTTCCCAGATTTGATTGATGGTCATCTCTATCTTTTCACAATCCACTTTAGGATTGGAGATAGGGATTGAAAATTCAATTTTTATTTCACAGCCTGGTTTTGACTCATCTTCCCATTCTAAAATTTCCTTAGACAAATCTTCCGTATTGGCTTTAAGTTGTATTTTAGCACTTTTTTCTTGTTCTGAACCCACAATTTTAAACTGTATTTGAAAAGTTCTAGACATTCTAGCTAAATCGATCAAATCGTTTCGATCAATCACGATAATTTTTTGCCCTAAATCAAGGTCATATATTTCCCCTTCAAGAACCACTTTAATATTTTCATAGATCGTTGGATCAAACAAATGATTTCACCTCCCGTCCTGTTATCATGTTGTATTATATCCAAAAAGCTCTATATCCTTTCCGATATAGAGCTAGGTCATTTCCAGAATAAACTTTTTTAGTTATGAGTTCCTAGTTGGTTTAACTCTTCTCTCACAAATTCCATTAATTCTTTAATCATTGCTTCTGAAAAATCAAACTTGATGCCAGCTGCTTCATAGATCTCTGGCAAAGGCCTTGAGCTACCTAAAGATAGTGCCTTTTTATAATTTGCTAAAGCCTGCTCAGGGTTCTCTTTATATTGTTTCCATATTTGTACCGCACCCAATTGGGCAATTGCATATTCGATATAATAGAAAGGAACCTCGTAGATGTGTAGTTGTGCTTTCCAACGATGTCTTAACTCTTCTTCATAGCCTGACCAATCCTCATAATGTTGACTTAAGGATAAAGCGATCTCTTTAAACTGATCATTTCTTTCTTCTGCGGAATGCTCAGGGTTTAAATAGATCCAGTGTTGAAACTTATCGATAGTCATTGCCCATGGTAGAAATTTAATGATTCCTTCTAGTTGTTCTCTTTTTGCTTTTTTAAGATCTTCGTCATTCTTGTAGAATTCATCCCATTTATCCATCGAAAGCAATTCCATGCCCATACTGGCAAATTCCGCCGATTCCATTGGCGTACTTTTATAGATTCTTAAATCTAATTGGGATTTAAATAAGTTGTGGACTGAATGACCACCTTCATGAACAAGGGTTGTCATATCATCATGTGTTCCTGATGCATTCATAAAAATAAAGGAACGATTAGAAACAGATAATGGAGCACAAAAACCACCAGGTGATTTTGCTTTCCGGCTGTCTAAATCCAATGTATGATGATCGTTCATATCTTCTAACATCTTAGCAAAATTAGAATCTGTGCGTCTAAAGATGCGTGTCACACCATCAACTAATTCGTCGGTCGTTGTGAATGGCTTTAATGGCTGATCACCTTCTTTGACTGCTGTTAAATCCCATGGCCGATAATCTTTTAATCCAAGCTCTTTTTGATGTTCTTTTTCAATCTCATCTTTTAAAGGTACGACATATTTTTGTACAGCTTCGTGAAATTGATATGTATCCTCAGGCGTATAGGAGAATCTTTCGTATTTCTTGAACATGTAATCGCGATAATTCTCAAAGCCAGCATTTAAAGCAATTTGGTGGCGTATTTTCACTAATTGATCCATGATCTCATCTAACTTGTCCTTATCCTCTAATCTTCTAGCTTGGACTAATTTCCACGCCTTTTCTCGTATTGAACGATCAGGATCCTTTAAATAAATTGACATTTGCTGAAGGGTTTTTGCTTCTCCTTCCCACTCTACTGTCATGTTACCTGTCACTTTGTAATATTCTGTACTTAAATTTTGTTCCTGTACCTCTAAAGGAATGTTTTCTTCACGGAAAATTTCGATAGAATTGACTCTTCGCTTAATCAGTTCACTATACTTCTCTGTATCTAACTGTTCCCGATATGGATTATCATAAAAGCGTTTGTCTAGCAATGCTTCATACTTTTTAATGATAGGTGTAATCACGTTTTGGTCATGTTCAAATCGCTGTCTAATTTCTTCATCATCATTATGCCCTTGAAATTCAATATAGTGGCCAGTCAAAATTTCATCAATCTCATCAAATAATTGGCTTTCCTCACGTAACCAGTTTTCTAAATCGCGGGTAGAATGGATTTCCTTTTTTAACAAAGTTTCTAGTTTTGTTTCAACTTCTTTAGGATCTTGAAATGAAATCTTCTCAATAAAAAATGAACTCATTTGAATTCCCCCTTGTTTTTGAAATATTTAGAAAAGCGGCAATATAAATAGGTACTTACTTTATTCTAACACTAAATGAAAAAATGTGGAAATCAACGAATTTTATATGCATAAAAAAAACACTCTTTTGGGAACATTACAATTGTACTTAAAATGAAAGGAGCTATTCACATGCAGGAGCAACTAACACAAATGGAATTACAAAGCTTAAGAGAGCTAATCAGTGCCCATGATCTTGGAGCAAAAAAACTACAAGATTATGCGAATCAAGCAACTGACCCTCAAGTAAAACAAATGCTACAACAATCTGCCCAATCTGCTCAAAATACAAAACAAAAACTCATGTCATTCTTACAATAGAAAGGGTGAAAAAATATGCAAGAAAAAGAAATCGTAAATGATGTATTGAACCAATTAAAAGGTAGCCTAGGTAATTACGCTCGTGTCATTGCTGAGACCTCTAACGCCAACTTGCGGCAAACGCTACAACAAATTCGTAATGGCGATGAGCAATTCCAATATCAACTTGCTAATCTAGCTCAACAAAAAGGGTATTATCAACCAGCACAGCCAGCTTCTGCGGCTGATATACAACAAGTAAAATCACAACTAAGTCAGTAATTCTAAAAAAAGGGTTGTATTTTAAGGAGTGACCAATCATCACTCCTTTTTATTTTTTCAATACTCAACATGAAGCAAAAATAATCCCTGACTTGGTACTGTTTCTCCCGCATAAATTCTTTTCTTTTGTTCTAGAATCTCAAGTACCTCCTCTGGTTGTCTTTTTCCTAAACCCACTTCAATTAATGTCCCCGTCATAATTCGAACCATCTTATATAGAAATCCTTCTCCATTATAGTAAAATTCAATCAATTCTTCCTTTTTCGTTATCTCTATGGAATAAATTCTTCTAACGGTTAACTTCTTTTTTGATTTCATAGCCGTAAACGATTGAAAATCATGTTCACCTATTAGAAAACTTGCCGCCTTTTTGATCGCTTCAATATTTAATGAATCAGCAACATGAAAGGTGTATTTTCTCTCAATAGCAGAAGGGATTGGACTATTCCAAACTCGATATACATATTTTTTGCCTTTAGCACTGAACCTAGCGTGGAAATCCATCGGTACTTCTTCAATATCTTTAAATACAATATCTTGTGGCAGCATTTCATTACAAGTAAAAAGAAATTTGTCTAAATTTAGATCTGCATGGGTTTCAAAATGAGCGACTTGACCATATGCGTGAACCCCTGCATCAGTCCGCCCAGAACCGTATATTTCTATCGTTTCACCCGTAATCCGAGAGAGTAACGTTTCAATTTTTTGTTGGAGCGTGTTCTCTGTGTTTGCAAGCCTTTGCCACCCCTTATATCTACTTCCGTCATATTCAATCGTTATTTTGAATTTCCTTTTCATCCATTTTTCTCCTTTTTTATATTTTTATTTTATCTAGATAGCTTATATTTCATTATACTTTTAACAACATTAAAATAGCGAAAATAGAGTATAATATATCTAAAATTAGAATGTTAGTAAAGGATGGTTTTATGATGGATACGCTCATGTTGAGTCGAATCTTAACTGGACTCACTCTAGGGTTTCATATTATTTACGCCACCATTGGTGTTGGTGTCCCTATTATGATTATGCTTTCTGAATGGCTTGGAATCAAACGAAATGATGTCCACTATATATTACTTGCTCGTCGTTGGGCAAGAGGATTTGTGATTACTGTTGCCGTTGGCGTCGTTACTGGTACGATTATAGGGATGCAATTATCCTTATTGTGGCCAAGTTTTATGAAAATCGCTGGTCAAGTGATTAGTTTACCATTATTTCTTGAAACATTTGCATTTTTCTTAGAAGCGATTTTTCTGGGGATTTACCTCTATACCTGGGATCGCTTTAAAAAGCCGATTTACCATTGGCTATTGATTATTCCAGTTGTCCTTGGTTCATCTTTATCAGCAACATTTATTACGATGGTCAATGCGTTTATGAATACACCAGAAGGATTTACAATGCAAAATGGTGTGATTACTGATATTGAACCATTAAAAGCGATGTTTAACCCTGCCACACCAACAAAGGTTGCACATGTCCTATCTTCTGCCTACTTAACTTCTGCCTTTGTTTTAGCAGCGATTACCGCTTACTATCTTTTGAAAGGGCGGAACCATGAATATTATAAAAAAGCGCTGAAATTAACCTTGATTGTCAGCTTTATCTTTGCAATTGCTACTGCTTTAATAGGTGATCTATCAGGTAAATTCCTTGCTGATTACCAACCGGAAAAATTAGCTGCGGCTGAGTGGCATTTTGAAACCAGAAAACAGGCAGAGCTTATAGTCGGTGGGTTTTTAACCGATGATCTGCAAATTAAAAATGCAATTAAGTTACCGATGGCTCTTAGTATTCTGGCTCATGGTAATCCAAATGCCGAGGTTGTTGGATTAAATGAGTTCCCCAAAGATTTATGGCCACCACTTTATGTCCACTATCTTTTTGACCTAATGGTGATGATAGGAGTCTATTTGACCCTTGTTTCTGGTCTATTCCTTTTCTTTTGGAAATGGAAACCTCAGCTTATGTGGAAGAAATGGCTGATGGCACTCATTATACTAGGTGGACCCTTATCGATTGTTGCAATTGAAGTAGGATGGATCTTTGCGGAGGTTGGTCGCCAACCATGGATTTTACGAGGGTATATGAAAACAGCTGAAGGAGTAACCACAGCTACTAATGTTGGAACATTATTAATTGTTTTTGCTTTGCTATATGTCATCCTTGGTACCCTTACTGTATATATCCTTACACGTCTATTCAAAAAGAACACACCTGAGATTGAATTAGAAAAACGAGGAATTATCCTGTAAAAATGTTTGTATATTCCAATGCGCTCCGTCGTCCGTGTATTTCTTTGAATGAAAAATAATGTAAGAAACACTAAATAACAAGGGGAAGAAAGTTTAAACTATGCAGTAATAAGGGAGGAATGAAGATGTCTTTAGAGTTACTTGGAATTACGGTTCTTTGGATCTTTTTATATGGATATATGATCATAGGTTCAATTGATTTTGGCGCTGGCTTTTTCTCTTATTACGGAAAGTTGCGTAAAAAAGACCATCTGATCAATGGGGTGATTAACCGTTATTTATCACCTGTCTGGGAAGTAACGAATGTTTTTTTAGTCTTTTTCTTTGTAGGATTAGTCGGTTTTTTCCCTGACACTGCCTATTTCTATGGCACAGTTTTACTTATTCCAGCTAGTATTGCCACAATCTTGTTAGCTATTCGCGGATCCTTTTACGCCTTTGCCAATTATGGCGCAAGGGACAATCAATTATTTCTATTCAGTTATGGGGTAACAGGATTATTGATTCCTGCGTCTCTTTCCACTGTGCTTGTGATTTCTGAAGGTGGTTTTATCACAGAATTAGGGGATACGATTTCCTTAAATATGTCTGCATTATTGTCTAGCCCCTTAACTTGGTCTGTTGCTTTATTAGCTGTCTTTAGTGTATTGTTTATCAGTTCAGCCTTTCTTTCCTACTACGCAAACAAGGCAGAAGATCTAGAGGCTAGAGAAGTATTAAGGAAAATAGCCCTTTTTTCTAGTGTACCAATGATGATTAGCAGCTTTGTGATGATCTTTTTCTTACAAAGAGAAAGTGCATGGCATTTTAACCAGCTATATGGGTATGCTTGGACATTTCTCTTGGGTTTACTTGCTTTTTTAACTGCCATCTACTTGTTATACCGCAAAGAAAGGTTTGGAATCGCCTTTTTAATGGTGATGCTACAATTCGCTTTTGCCTTTTTCGGTTATGGTGCTTCCCATCTTCCCTATCTGTTGTACCCATATCTAACGATTTATGATGGTATCGTTAACCAAACGATGGGAACTTACTTGGTTATTGGATTTATAGCCGGACTCACTCTTCTTATCCCTTCTCTTATTTTGTTAATGCGGCTATTCTTGTTTAATGTGGATTATGTAAAAGGAAATAAGTAAATTTTTCGTTATATTAAAGGAATTTATTTCATTCATGACGAATTAAAACATATATATAATCCATAAAAGTAACTATTTCCGGAGGCCTTATGATGAAACAAGAAAATCTTCTTAAAACAAAAAAAGCAAAATCTACATTAGAAAAAATCGTTCAAAGATTTACTTTAGAATGAACTTGATCTAATGGGATTTGGAGGTTGATATGATGGAACTTGATTTATTTCCACTGCTAAGTAAAACCCCTCCCTTTCACTTGCTACCTATAGAAAAATTGAAAGAACTCATTGAAATCTCATTGCTAAAAACCTATTCAGATGATCAAGTTGTTGTACAGCAAAATGAGAAGGATATTCAGCATATTTTTGTTTTGGTTGAAGGGATTGCCAAAAATATATTGTTAAATGATGCAAAGGAAGAAATCACTCTAAAAATGTATAGAAGAGGCGATGTAATCGGACTGATCCATGCCATGTCAGGGGATGGTTTTACCTATACGATCAGGGCTGTGAATCATACGCGCTTTCTACTCATCCCTATTTCTTTTTTTGATAAAATGATGGCAGAGCATCCTCCTTTTACTGAGGAAGTCGCAAAGCTGATTACTTTACGATTAAGAGAGCTTTACCTTCAGATCGGAAAAGAAACCTCTGGGCAACTAAAGCTTTCGAAAAATCCTTATCGAAAAAAAGTGGTTGAACTCATGACCTACCCTATTATTACAAGCCACTTAAATGAAACGATCATCGAAGTATCAGAAAAAATACTAAAAAACCAAATCGGCTCTGTCGTTGTCGTCAATCAACTTGATGAACCTATTGGCATCATCACAGAAAAAGATTTAATTAAAGCTTTTACAAATGAACGGAAAGATCCATCTAGTGACAAATTATTACTGACTGCTGAAAAAATCATGACATCCCCACTCATCAGTATTGAACCCCAATCCCTCTATTTTGATGCGTTACATTTAATGATTAAGCATAATATTAAACATATTCCAATTATTAACAATGGTATGACCATTGGTATGATCACAATGAAAAACTTAATCCAATCTTTATCAGATCATACCTTTAGCCTAATCAAAGAACTTGACCAAGCCAATAGCATTAGAGAAATAGTCAATGTAAAGAAAAAAGTGGACACCATGATCCAAAATATGTTAGAAGAACATGTCACAGCAAAAGAGCTATGTGCGATTGTTTCAGAATTCAATGACCGAATGACACAAAAGCTAATCCAGAACGCTGAATTCGAAATGAACAAAGAAGGATATGGCTATCCTCCTGTCGCTTATTGTTGGCTTAGTTTAGGGAGTGAAGGAAGGAAGGAACAAACTCTGCAAACCGATCAGGATAATGCGTTGATTTATGCAGATGTGCCTAAACAAGACCAAGCTAAAGTAGATACTTATTTTTCAAAACTAACCGAAAAAGTAGTTGAGGGATTATATCAATGTGGATTCCCTAAATGTACAGGTGGTGTGATGGCTTCAAACCAGGAATGGAGAAACAGCTTATCTGGATGGAAACATTCGATTCAACTATGGATAAATAAAAATACACCTGACTTAATCCGTCGCTTTACGATCTTTATTGATTTTCGCCCTATATACGGAGATAAGCACCTAGCTGATTCCATAAGGGAATATCTATTCACGGAAAACATCATTCCTGCGATTTTTCTACATTTTTTGGCTGAGGATGAAACAACGATTGAATTGGCGATCAATCGCTTTGGTCGTTTTCAAACAAAAAAGAGTGAACATCATGGTCTCATTGACCTAAAATATGGTGGATTAATTCATATTGTTAATAGTTTACGATTATTAGCACTCAAATTTAAAATTAGTGAATTAAATTCATGGGAACGCCTAGATAAGCTTTATGAAATGGATATATTCACCAATGATGAACATGCAGAAATAGCTCAAGCCTTAGATGATATCATGCTTTTTCGGATTAAAAGAAATATAGAACAGATGAAGAATGGTGAGGAAGTGAGTCATTATATTCAACCTAATTCACTTTCAAAAAGGGAACGTTTAAGGTTAAAAAAGGCGTTGATGACAGCCCGCTGGTTACAAATCAAAGCGACCCGTCATTGTGCGATGCCAGGATCCCACTTAAGAGGATATTAACCCATATTTGAACTAGTTTCTGTAAAGGAGATGATAGGGTGGGCTTTTTACAAAGAAGAAGAAAAACAAGCGAAATGTTTGATACTAAAGTCTATGATAAGGCTCTCATTGCTGAAATCAGAAGATTGACCTCTAGTACAAAGCACATTATTGACCTTGATGATGAATTAAAAACGATTGAGTTTGTCGTATTTGATACAGAAACCACTGGTTTCTTTCCTTACGCGGGTGATAAAATCATCTCCATTGGCGCTGTTAAACTAAAAGAAGGCGAGATCAAGGAATCCTTTCATTGTCTTGTAAACCCAGAACGTGAAGTACCAAAGGAAATTGAAGAGTTAACAGGGATTTACAATCATGAGTTACAAGACAAACCTAAGATTCTCGAAGCTGCTCTTGATTTTTTACGATTTGCTGAAAATACGTATTTAGTCGCACATTGTGCTGACTTCGATCTGCATTTTCTAGATGTTGCATTAAAAAGAGGAGCAAATACTCGCCTTCTACATCCAATTATTGACACGATGATGCTATCGTATCACCTACATCCTGATTGGACTTCTCATCACTTTGATGTCATCTTAGAAAAGTATCAGATCCCAATCATTGATCGTCATTCTGCCCTAGGAGATGCAAAAATGACAGCACTATTATTCCAGTTCTTTTTGGAGCAATTAGAAGAGAGAGGAATCAAAACGATCGGAGCATTAAAACGTAGTATTCCAAGTGTCTGTAGGCAAGCTCCATATATACGTTTTTAAAAAACTTACCCACAAAAGTGACGAACTTTCTTCGAAGCTTATTCCGATTACTTTTGCAGGGACTCTTAAAATCTTTATTTTTCAAATGTACCTTTTACTAAAATATCTCCATGTAAGATCATGGTTTGCCCTTTTGCGATGACTGTATCGATTTGTAAATCATCTTGATTGAGCAATACTAGATCAGCATCATATTGTGCTTTGATATAACCCTTTCCGTTTAATTTTAAAAGATCTGCAGGGTTAGAAGTAATGACTCGAATAGCAGTTTCTATTGCGACTCCTTCATCTAAAACCGCATCCCTCACTTCTTGATATAAGGAAATGACCTTTCCTACTCCCAGTCCTAGATAATTCCCATTTCCATCAAACTCTGGGAGGCTTCCCTGCCCGTCTGAGGTAAAAGTAATTTGATTGATGGCAATGTTTTCGTCTAGCATTCTTTTTAACGCTTTGCTAGATTTGACCTCACCATGATCAGTGCTTTTTTTGATTGAGCTTGTGGTAAAATCCACAATTCCTCCCTTTTTCGCATAGTAGATGGCTTGCTCAAATAATTCCTGATTTCTATTCATATGAGTGGGTACAAATTGTTTAATTGGAATCTCCGTATTTTCTGCAATATCTAAAAGAAAATCCACTTTTCTAGAACCACTACCAACGTGGATATTAACGATCCCTGCTTTTCCTGACAAGATTCCCCCTACTCTTGCCTCTGCAGCAATTCTTGTAATCTCTTGAACAGTAGGTTGGGCAGACCGGTGGTCGGAAATGGCGATTTCTCCTACTCCAATCACTTTATCAATCATGATGATATCATCCTGAATATTCCCTGTTATCGTTCGAACAGGAACTGCATAATTTCCTGTATAGATGAAAGTGGTGATCCCTTCTTCTTCTAATCCCCTTGCTTTAGCTAATAATCCTGCCATGCTTCGAGTGGTACCATCGGTCCCTAAACAACCAACAACAGTGGTTACGCCCCCTCTTGTCAAATCTGTGAGTTGAATTTCAGGGGTTCTTGTTTTAAACCCTCCTTCACCACCTCCACCAAGAATATGTACATGGGAATCAATAAAACCTGGAACAACTAATTTACCACTTGCATCAATCACTTCAATATCTACAAAATTCTTAGGTTCATCTATCTGTTCTGCAATATAACCAATCTTATCACCAATAAGTAAAATATCCTTCTGTTCAAGATAATCTGGTGCATAAACTTTACCATTTTTAATTAGTTTTAGCATGTCCTTACTCCTCTCCTCGTATATTTTTGTAAGGATTATATCAGAGATCTTCTTTTTTCTCTATAAGAAAAGGTTTGTATATTCCATCGCGCTCCGTCATCCGTGCCCTTCTATGAATAAAGATTACGGAGAGAAGGGCACTTCTGAAGGCACACAAAGTGTACAAGTCGTGCTACACAGCTAAAGCTGCTAGTCACGCTATGTCGCAGCTTATGGAATATACAAACCCCTAAATGACAAATGGAAGAAAGTTATACTTTCTTAATCTTTAAAAAAAGACTGCCGTAAAAATAGGATAAAAAAACATAACTCGATTCGATAAGAAAGATCAAAAGAGAAACAATGGCTGCTAGTGAAATTATTTGGTAAATTAGTCAACCGTCTTAATCGTATGTGATTAAAAGAAAAATCCAAGTTGGGGAAGTAAAACATAAAAGTATCCGGGTTTGGGAATGTTATTAATGTACAACTCATTTTTTCTAGAAAGGTTGGTAAAATCAATGTCTCAAACGACAGCTACTCCTGTCACTTTAACTGACAGCTTAAACAAGCAAATTGCCAATTTTAGTGTTTTATATGTGAAACTGCACCATTATCATTGGTTCGTAAAAGGTGATCACTTTTACGAATTACATACCAAGTTCGAGGAATTCTATACTGAAGTGGCAACTTACATTGATGAACTTGCGGAGCGGTTGTTGACATTAAAGGAAAAACCGCTTGCAATGATGAAGGATTTTTTACAACAGAGTTCTATTACTGAAGCATCGGGTAATGAAACTGCGCAGCAAATGGTGCAAAATATCGCTAATGATTTTAGTACAATCATTCAAGAAGTAAAGCAAGCGATCGAAATCGCAGACAATCTAAAGGATGATGCTACTGCAGACATGTTAATTGGTATAACCAAAAGTCTAGAAAAACATCTGTGGATGCTAAATGCATTCTTGGGTAAATAATTTCTCTAAGCACTGCCTAAAAAGCAGTGCTTTTTTTTGGAAATTAAAAGAAGATAAAAAAACATAACATTATTCATAACGAGTTATTTTCCGCTATATATAACCTTAAATATCTTATAACAGAATCCTCCTTCTCAATAACGTGCTTCTTTTCTATTATTTCCTTGGAAACGATTATTGACATATTCGTTTCCATTGCGTAAATTAAAGATAGAAAGAAAAATGTACGTCAAATGTTACAATTCGAGGAGGAAGAACCATGGAAAAAAAGAATGTTCGGATATTCCTAAGTTTTCTACTTGTTTCATTGTTATTATTAGTAGGTTGCTCCACTAATCAAAATATCTACTCAGGTACTATTGAAGGCGAAGAAATTCCTGTATTAGCAGAACTAGGTGGGCAGATCAAGACATTATCAGTTGATGAGGGAACAAGTGTTAAAAAAGATCAAACTTTAGCTACAATTGATGATCGCATTTTAAAAGCACAATTAAAGGAGGCAGAAGCAGGAGTAGCGGCAGCAAAGGCCTCTTTGGATGAAGCAAAAGCAGGTGCAAGGGACCAAGAAATTAAACAAACTCTTGCCAACTTAGAACAGATCGATTCAGAAATGGAACAGCTCAAGATCCAAACCAAAAAAGCAGACGATCTCTTAAAAATAAATGAATCACAGATCCAACAAACCTCCCATTCCTTAGCTGCTGCCCAAAAAACACTTGCCTATCAAAAAGAACAATTACAAAAAAAAACCTCCCTTTTTCAACAAGGAGCGATATCTGAAGACCAGCTTAAAGCCCAACAGGAGATCGTCAATCAGGCGGAAGCGAAGGTTAATACCTTAAATGATCAACTTATTTCAATCAAAGCTCAATATTTAGCTGAGCAAAAGGATAAAGAAGCTTTACAGGTTCAGCTTCAAGCTGTTGAAGCTAAGAAGAAAATTGCTGAAGCTAAGTTAAGCTTACAACAAGAAGGAGCATCATCTTACACGGTTTCGCGTTTATACCAACTTTGGCAGCAAGCTATCGCCAAAAAAGAACAAGTTCTCATTCAACTGGAAAAGGCCACGATTAATTCTCCAATTGATGGAATCGTTTTAAGAAAAAATGTTTCTCAAAGAGAAATCCTAAAGCCTAACTCGCAAATATTTACCCTTTTAAATCCAAAAAAATTAAATATTAAGGTCTATGTACCTGAAACCAATCTCAATCAAGTCAAAATTGGGCAAAAAGTTGCAATCAAGGTTGATGCATTTCCTGACCAATCCTATGAAGGAAAAATCGTCCATATCTCAGATAAAGCTGAATTCACTCCTAAAAATGTGCAAACACCTGATGAACGGACGAAAATGGTTTTCGCTGTAACGATTGAAACGACCAATGGGTTTGATCAATTAAAACCAGGAATGCCTGCAGATATTACCTTCCAGTCAGAGGAGGATCTATAATGGAAATTGCCATTTCCTGTACCCAACTTACCAAAAAGTTTGGTTCCTTAACTGCTGTCAATCAAGTCAGTATGGAAATTCCTAAAGGTTCGATCTATGGCTTTCTTGGTCCAAACGGCTCTGGAAAATCAACAACTATTCGAATGCTATGCGGACTAATTACCCCAACATCTGGACATGGAACGGTTCTTGGCTATGATATCATTAAGGACACGGAACGGATTAAGCATCGGATTGGATATATGTCACAAAAATTTAGTCTTTATGAAGAATTAACAGTCATTGAAAACCTTGATTTTTATGCTGGTATTTATGGAATCTATGGAGAAACGGCAAAAAAAAGAAAGACTGAATTGATCGAAATGGCTGGTTTGACAGGGAGAGAAAAACAATTAGCTGGTTCATTATCTGGTGGCTGGAAACAACGATTAGCCCTCGCTTGTGCAATGCTACATCAACCTGATGTTCTGATTCTCGATGAACCCACTGCTGGTGTTGACCCCGTATCAAGAAGAATCTTCTGGGATGTCATTCACCAATTGGCCAACCAAGGAATTACGATTCTTGTTAGTACCCATTACATGGATGAGGCAGAAACTTGTGATTATATCGGATTTATCTATTTTGGCCATTTATTGGTTCATGGCAAACCCAGTGAATTAAAGAAACAAGCTGGCTTAGAAAGCTTAGACGATTTATTTATTCAACTTGTCAACAAGGCTCAGCAGAATGGAGTGGTGAATCATGCAACAAATGAATCTTAAGCGATTTAGCTTTTCTAGATTTATGGCAATTGTAAAAAAAGAAATGTTACAAATCCGAAGGGATCCACCAAGCTTAGTTATTGCTATCATGATGCCGCTCTTCATGCTCTTATTATTTGGTTATGCAGTCAACACAGATGTAGATCATATCTCCACTGCTGTATGGGATCAAGATAAAAGTCAGCAAAGTAGACAGCTGATTCAAGAACTTGTCAATACGACCTATTACGATATCAATTGGAATGTGAATAGCTATAAAGAATTACAAGATCTAATGGATCAAGGAAAGATTAGAGCCGGTTTAGTAATACCACCTGATTACAGTCATTCCCTTGACCAAAAACAAACAGCAAAGGTTCAGATGTTGATTGATGGTTCAGAGCCTAATGCAGCAAGAACCGCTTTAAGTAATGCTCAACTGGTTATACAGTACAAAGACCTTGTAATTCAACAAAGCTTTTTGGAAAAACAGGGTGGTTTAAGGATCAATCAACCAATCGAATTACTTCCAAGAGTTTTATATAATCCCAATATGGAAAGCCTGATTTTTAACATCCCTGCCTTAATTGGCCTGATCATGCAAAATGTCATAGCCATTCTAACCGCTTTTTCTCTAGTCAGAGAAAAGGAACGAGGGACCATGGAACAATTGGTCGTAACGCCAATTCGTCCATTAGAGCTAATTATCGGCAAGCTACTTCCCTATGTAGGGATTGGGATTTTCTCCTTTAGTATCGTCTTAGCAACAGGGGTCTATTGGTTCGGTGTTCCTGTCAAAGGAAGTGTTCTACTTTTGATCGGATTAAGCTTACTATTTTTGACCACAACCTTAGCGATTGGTATGCTAATCTCAACCATTTCCAAAACCCAATTACAAGCTATGCAAATTTCTTTTGCATTTATTTTACCTAGTGTGTTGCTATCTGGTTTTATTTTCCCTCGAGAAACAATGCCTGTAGTGATCCAATGGATTGGCGGTGTGATCCCTTTAACTTATTTTCTAGAGATCCTTCGTGGTATTTTTTTAAAGGGGATTGGATTGGAATATCTTTGGAAAGAAACGCTTATTCTATCTATTTTTGCCATTTTCATTTGTACTGTTGCAATCCTTAAATTCCGTAAGAAAATCGAATAAAATAGATAAGAGAAAGGGGGGTATGATTTGGATTATTCAAAAAAGATTAAAATCAAAGCATGGGAATTTTTTATTCAACAAGGAATAAAAAATACGGCCATTGAACAAATCTGTCAAGAATTAAAAATTTCAAAAAAAACCTTCTATAAGTATTTTAGAAACAAAGAAGATTTACTTTTACAAATTTTTATGTCTAATCGTCAGGTCTTTTTTGGAATATTTGAAAAAGGACTTCGGGAAAAAGTGCCACCGATGGTCATTTTGCTTCGAATTATCCAACAGTTTAAGAAAATGATAAGTCCACAAACCAACTACTCTTTAAACGAAGAAGAAACTCCTTTCTTTCCCATTAGTCCTTCAATCATTGAAGAGTTGCCATCCCTTTATCCGGAGGTTTGGCAAACGATTGATGGCTTTCGGCATGATCTTCTAAATCAAATTGCAAACTTATTAGAGAACGAAAAGGAAGAATATATTCGGGAAGAGATCAACACCAAAGTGATTTCGAAAATGCTATTTGCCATTATCGAACAGATCATCCATCCACAATTCCTTAATACGCACAAGATCCCCTTTCATGAAGTTTTCAATTCCGCCTTTACTCTTCTATTTAAGGGAATTATTAAAAATGAAAAACAAGAGGAAATAACAAGGATGGTAATAGGAGTAGAGAACAATGAACGATATTAACATTAGCAGGGGTTAATTTAGTTTATTATATCCAGAATATTCAAATGTTTTGTTTATCTTTTACTTGATTCCTTCTATAATAATACTATAAGGAGTTGAACGGATCATGGATAGACAGCAGTATTTACAGATGGGAGCCCCTGGTTTCTGGAAGGCAACTTTTGCTTTAAGTATAGGTGCCTTTCTTATTTTTTCAAATCTTCATATGTCACAACCACTTCTCCCTTTATTTTCTAGAGAATTCGGTGTGTCACCTGCAACAGCTAGCTTATCTATTTCGCTTACAATTTTAACACTAAGTGTCTTCCTTTTAGTATTTGGACCGATTTCTGATGCTATGGGGCGTAAAAATATCATGTCTTTAGGATTAATAGCATCTTCTATTTTATCCATTCTTATTTTCTTCGCACCTAACTTTTTCATGTTATTATTCCTACGTGCGGTGCAGGGAATCTTTTTGGCCAGTTTACCTGCCATTGCTTATGCTTATATTGGCGAGGAATTTGACCATCTAAGTATTAGTGCAGTAATTGGTATTTATATCAGTGGCAATACGATTGGAGGAATGGGCGGAAGAATAATCAGTGGGTTTATCGCTGATCTTTGGGGATGGAGATATTCTTATCTAGTTATGGGTATGATAGGTCTCATTAGTTTTATATTATTTCTAATATTTCTCCCCGATTCTAATCATTTTCAACGAAAGCCCTTTTTAATCAATGAGGCAATGAAAGAACTTATTTCCCATTGGCAAAATCCAATTCTTCGCCAAGCTTATTATATAGCTGGTATTATTTATTTTATTTTTATGGGTGTTTTTAACTATATTGGATTTTATTTAAGTCAGGCTCCTTATTTTCTTTCAACAACAGTCATTGGATTTTTGTTTATCTCTTATCTTGCGGGGACATTTAGCTCAACCTATTCAGGAAAATTGGAAGGAAAGCTGACGATTCCTGTTCGGATCTTTCTTGGTTTAGTGATCATCTTTATTGGGCTTGTGCTTATGCTTTTCCCACAATTACCTCTGATCTTAATTGGTCTTGTCGTTCTTGTTTTTGGCTTTTTCTTTACTCATGCTGCCTCTAGTAGTTGGGTAAGTCATCACGCAAAAAAAGCTAAAGCAAGTGCTTCAGCCTTGTATCTCTTATCCTATTATTTAGGGGCAAGTATTGGTAGTACTCTTTTAGGCTATATCTGGCAACCCTTTGGTTGGAAGGGTGTTATTATTGCTACCTTTGTGTTTATTCTTTTAGCTATGGGAGTTGCTCGGAGAATGAATACAGCAGATTATTTATCCCAATCGCATTGTTCCACTAACAGTTCGACAACCTTTTCTAAGTAAAATCTATCTGTATCAAGTACACCAATCAAATTCCCTTGATTGATAATAGGTACAACAATTTCCGATTAAGAAGTAGCATCGCAAGCAATATGGCCTGGGAATTGGTTTACGTCAACGACAACCTGGGTCTCCCTCTTTTCTGCCGCTGTCCCACAGACCCCTTTACCTATTTGAATTCTGGTGCAAGCCGGTTTTCCCTGTAAGGATCCAGTACAAATGTTCTTCCTTATATAGATAAAATCCAACCCAGTTCACATGATCCAAGAAATGATATAAAAGCGAGGGATGTATTTGCTAAATTAACCAACCAATCCTTTTCATCCTCAATCAAAGATTTATCTTGCTCTAGAATTCTAGGATAGATTTCTTGCTTTTCTCCTTGTAATGGCTTTATTTCAAACATTGATATCCCCCTTTCTGTAATATTTTTAATTGTAACATAAACAATGAATGCTTCTTATTTCTCTCTTAAATAAAGAAAGAAACCAAAAATACAAACTTCTACGATAATCATGGAAAAATTTGAATAAAAGTTTAAAGTAAATATCCCTAATAGCAACGATCTCCACTTAAATAAAATAGACAAGCGCCGGTTATCAATGTTTACCGACGCTACTCGTTTTATTGAATTGAAAATACTTCTTTTCGTAATAAATCTTCAGGATTTCGGCCAATTTCATCACTATGAAAATAATTTCGAAGGACGCCATCATACAAATAGTTTGCAATTGAAGCCATGATCATTCCTTGATCGAGGGATAAATAGGCTTGGGTGACCTGACCAGTCAAAACATTGACGGAGTCATAGAAGCCGTATTTGTCGTATGAATTTAAATCCTTTAATGCTTTTATATTTTTATAAGCTTCCTCAGGAGCATACTCAAGTGCCAAGAAAGTTGCATAAGCTGTAACAGTCCCATTATCCTTGTAACCAGATGTTCCTAGTGGTGTAGCTGCGAATTCACTGTATCCATCTGGAGTGGCTGCCGGTGAAAAACCCCATGCAGGATAACCTTTTTCCTTAGCGAAAGCAATTTGGAGTTCAACATGACGTTTGTTGTTTAAACCAAGTGCATTAGTTCCAAGCTCTTTTTCTTTTAAAACCAGGCTGGGCATAAGACCTTCAAACATACTGCCGCCCCAGCTCGGTACATAAATTACACCATTATATTCATAATGACCCTCAAATACAGAAACCCCATCATATTCAACAAAGGCGCCCGTTGGAATTTGAGCTTGCCAATCCCACTCTGGAGGAAGAGTTCGATACATTTTCCACCAATGTTCTGCTGGAACATCACCTTTCCCTATGGCAATATAACTTGCCAAACGAGGCTCAGTATAAAACATACCGTAATGGTGTCCAGTGAGTTCCCCTCGATCAACAAAGTAACCGCCTCGGAACTGGCCTACCTTTGGATCATATAATGGCTCATAATTCATTGCATCAACAAGCTTGCTTGTTTGTTTAAATAATTCTTCGTATGCTTGGCCCGTAACAATTAAACCAGCAGATAGCCACCCGTTATCCACCTGGGATATAAATTGTCCCCAATCGGTTTTTAAAGTACCATCTGTATTATACCAGTTATAAAATAACCCATTCCATTTTTCTAATTTTTCTAATGTGTTTAAAGTCTTTTGAATTCTTGAAACAGCTTCTTCCCGTGATATGATCCCAAGCTGTTCTGCTGAAATCGTACTTAATAAGTACATTCCAATATTAGTTGGAGAAGTATATTTTGCCTCTTTCACTTCTCCATCCTGAAAACGAACGGCATCGTATGTTAAACCTGTTGATGGGTCGGTAAAATCCTCAAAATAACGATATGTTTTCTTTGCAACCGCTTCTAATTGGTTTTGTAAAGCGATATCATGTACATTTTCATTTGCAAAAGCTATTCGTGAAACTATAAAACTAGTAAGTAAGACCAAAATTCCTAGCATTATCACAAATCTACTTCTGATCATTTTGAATCTCCTTTCAAAAAGATTAACTTTTTTATTACTTCATACCTGAGATCGTGTAACCTTTAATAATATGTTTTTGGAAAATCATAAAAACAACAATGATTGGGACAACCATAAAAGTAGAGCCAGCCATTTGTAAAGCAAAATTACCGCCATATTGCCCTTTTAATAAAGATAGTCCAACTGATAATGTATAAAGTCTCTCATCATTTGCAATAATCAACGGCCAAAGGAAGCTATTCCATCCTGCTATAAATGTTAAAATACCTTGTACTGCAAGAATTGGCTTTGAAATCGGCAAAACGATCTGTAAGAAAACGCGAAATTCGCTAGCTCCGTCGAGTCGAGCTGCTTCTAGTAGTTCATCTGGAATCGTTGACATGAACTGACGAAATAAAAAGATACTAAATGCTCCGACAAGACCTGGTAAAACGATACCAATCATTGTATTAGTTAAATGTAATTCGTTCAAAATTAAATACACGGGAATCATAGTTACTTGCCCAGGAATCATCATAGTCGCTAATACAAGATAAAACAACTTATCTTTTCCCTTAAATTTATATTTTGCAAATCCATAACCAGCCATTGCATTTAAGAATAATCCAACAAAGGAAGCAAGCACGACTAAAATTGTGTTTTTAAAATATAGCATAAAATTCATATTCTCAAATAAATAATGGAAATTATCAAATGTAAATTTCTCTGGAATAAGTGTTGGAGGGATTTGCAAGACTTCATTTTCTATCTTAAAGGCAGACAAAATCATCCAAATAAAAGGAAGTGAAATTATCAAACCACCTAAAGTCAGTATAATTCCAGCAATCCATTGTTGTAAGCAATCCTTTTGGAACGACTGTCTTTGTAATTTCTTTGCTTTCATGGCTTATCCACCTCACTTATCACTTAATAGTCAACTTCTTTATTTTGAAATCTAAACTGAACTAGAGTCACAATAATGATAGCAATAAATAAAATAAATGAGCCGGCAGCAGCATAACCGAATTTGCTGAATTGGAAGCCATTGCGATAGATAAATAATGCAACTGAAGTCGTACTATCAAGCGGTCCACCTTTTGTCATAACAAATGGTTCTTCAAAGAATTGTAACCAACCAATCATTGTCGTAATTGACACAAAAAAAATAGCATAGCGTAATAATGGAATAGTAATCTTTGTTAACTGCTTCCAGCTATTGGCCCCGTCAAGTTGCGCCGCTTCATAATACGACTTTGGGATGCCTTGAAGTGCTGCTAAAAAGATAATCATATTAACTCCAATCGCGCGCCACAAAGCTAATGCAATTAACGAAAATTTTGCCCATATCGGATCTTGTAACCAAGGAACTGCGGGTAAATGTATGGAATTAAGTAGATAATTAAACAAACCAAATTGCGGATTATACAAATAACTCCAAACTACCGCTACTGCCACAACATTTGTAATCGAAGGCATATAAAAAATTACACGAAAAGCTTTAAAAATTGGTGCCTTCCCAAAATTAATTAATAACGCAATACCTAAAGAAAAAATTATAACTAATGGAACACCGAATACAACATAAAACAAGGTATTTAGAATGGACTTGATAAAAATTGGATCACTGAAGACGTCTTTATAGTTTTGCAAACCAACAAAGCGAATTACAGACCAATCAGCTAATCCTGCTAGATCAATATCTGTAAAACTAATAATAAGCGCCACAAATATTGGTAGTATAGAAAATAATGTTAATAAGATGATGGCTGGTGCAATGAAGAAATATGGTGTTTTTTGATTAGTAGTACCTTTCATAGTTTGTCACTTCCTTCAATATGCCCATATTTGTTGAAAATATAGGTTAACTAGCAGGAATTCCTGCTAGTTAACTCAGTTATACCAATTATAATTACTTTAAAATTCCTTCAGCCTTTTTATTAAATTCGTCCATTTCTTTTTGGACATCTGCTCCACCACGGTAAATTTTTTCAAAACTACTTAAGAAAGTTTGGGCAATTTCTTCAAATTGTTTAATAACAGGCATTGATCTAGCATTTTCCATTTGCTGACCAAAAGTTTTATATAATGGATCATCTTGTAATGCTTTATCATTCCATGCTTCTTTTGCTGCTGGAAGTGAGTTTGTCATTTCCATCCATTTCAATTGAGTTTCAGGCTTGCTCATAAAAGCTACAAATTTCAATGCAGCATCTTTATTTTTGGTATATTGGAAGACAGATAAATTTGAACCACCTAAAACTGACATATTATTTTCTTTTGCCGGTAGAACTGCAGTTGACCACTTACCTTTTAATTCCGGAGCCTGATCATTAATAATCTTAACCATCCATGGACCACTAATAAACATTGGAAGAATACCATCACCACGGAACGCTTGAACAATATCTATTCCTAAATCTATAGGAGCTGAACCATCTTTGAAAAAACCATTTAAATACTCAACTGCACCAACAAACTCTTTTTGATTAAAAAGTGGTTTGTTATTTTCATCAAATAGTTTTGATCCATTTTGACGAGCAAACATAAAAGCTAACGATTGTTCTTTGGTGTCAATGCTAATTCCATATTTATTGTTACCACGTTGAGATAATTTTTTTGCAGCATCTTTTAATTCGTCCCATGTTTTTGGTGCTTCATTATAGCCTACTTGTTTTAATAAATCTGTACGATAGTATAGAACACGAGTATCAATATACCATGGTACACCAACTACTTTATCTTCGTATTTAGCAGTTTCAACTGAACCAGGATAGAAGTTGTTTTCATTAAACTCAGGATATTGGTTCATATATGGTTTTAGATCCATTAACGCATTTGCAAAAGCAAATTCTGGAATCCAAGTTGTACCCATCTGTACTACGTCTGGGCCACTTTTTGATGCTACAGCGGTCAACAATTTGTCATGTGCTTGATCCCAAGGAATAGCTTGAACTTTAACATCGATATTTGGATTTTGATTTTTAAACTCTTCAGCAATTTTAGGAAGAGATTTGGCTTCTTCTCCCATTCCCCAAACGTTAATTGTTACTTTTTCATTATTATCCGTTGGAACTGAGCTCGAAGAACATCCGGCAAGTACCCCTGATAGAATTAATAATGTTGATAAAACGATAAGTATCATCTTTTTGTTTTTCTTTGCAAACATTTTCCCACTCAATTTTTATCCCTCCAATATAATTATTCTCGCTTGGTATCTTGAAATCTTTTCATTAAAATTATTCAGTTAATAGTAATAGTCTTTATTTACTTCATACCCCCTCGAAGTAAAACGTTTTCCATTCAACTTAAAATGCATAAATACATTTATTATCGAAACGTTTTTATTGAAAACTCAAAAATATAATCATATACAAAGTTAATTTTATTGAAACGTTTCGATATAGCAATTATAAATTAAACTCGTAACCGTTTTCAATAGCTTTTTTTGTAAAAATTTTTATATTTTAAAACGGGCATTCCAACTTCATTTTTGGGATAAGATGTTTTCTCTAAATAATAATAATAAATTTCTATGATAAGAAATACTAGAACACAAGGTTTTTTATATTTAAAACCTAATGATTACTAAATTTTTAATCGAAACGTTTTTATAAAAATTTGACTCAAATCATGAAAGCGTTTATAATCCATTTATATACGTATTCGAAACGTTTCTAAAAATTCAGGCTTATTCCGATCGTGAGGGATTAAAATGAACAAGCATCAATTGATATTGATCATTGAACAAATGACTTTAGAAGAAAAAATCGCACAATTAACGCAATTAGCTTCTCCGTTTTTTGAAGGATCAGATCATGAAGGTCAGATTACTGGGCCAATGGCAACGCTAGGGATTAAGGAAGAAGATATACGTAATAGCGGCTCCGTTTTAGGTGCTTCTGGAGCAAAAGAGGTTATCCGTATTCAACAAGCTCATTTAAACAAAAATCGCTTAGGAATACCTTTGTTATTCATGGCTGATGTTATTCATGGTTATAAAACGATTTTTCCTATTCCATTAGCCATTGGTTGCTCATGGGATTTGGAATTAGCCGAAAAAAGTGCTGAAATTGCAGCTAAAGAGGCAGCTATTTCTGGAATTCATGTTACATTTGCACCAATGGTTGACTTAGTTCGCGATCCTCGTTGGGGAAGAGTTATGGAATCTACAGGAGAAGATCCTTATTTAAATAGTCAATTCGCACGAGCTTTCGTTCGTGGCTTTCAAGGAACTAATTTGAAGAACGATCTTAATCGGGTTGCTGCATGCGTAAAACATTTTGCTGCTTATGGAGCACCAGAAGGTGGACGTGATTATAATACTGTTAATATGTCCGAACGACAGTTGCGTGAGTCCTATTTATCAGCTTATAAAGCAGCTTTAGATGAAGGTTGTGAAATGGTAATGACCTCATTTAATACAGTAGATGGTATTCCGGCTACTGGTAATAAACGATTGATACGCAATTTGCTTCGAGGTGAGTGGGAATTTGACGGTGTCCTTATTTCAGATTGGGGCGCTGTCAAAGAGTTAATTCCACACGGTGTTGCAGAAAATGAATCAGAGGCTGCTTATAAAGCAATTCAAGCAGGTGTTGATATTGAGATGATGTCATCCTGCTATGTGAAGAACTTGAAACAACTTGTAGAGAATGGTTCAATTGATGAGACATTAATTGATGGAGCTGTTTTCCGTATATTGAGCTTAAAGGATAAATTAGGGTTGTTTGATAATCCGTACCGTGGTGCAGACGAAAAATTAGAGAAAGAGATTGTACTTTGCAATGAGCACCGCCAAATTGCCCATAAACTAGCTACAAAATCATGTGTTTTATTGAAAAATGAAGCAATTCTACCATTACAACCAAAGCAAAGAGTTGCGTTGATTGGTCCATTCGCTCAAAACGGTGACATATTGGGACCATGGTCTTGGCTTGGATCAAAAGAAGACACCATTCAATTATATGACGGTATAAAATTGAAAGTAAAATCATCCGATATTTTCGTTGCAAAAGGGTGCGAAATTGAAACTGGAACAGAGGAACAGTTGGATGAAGCATTAACAATTGCCCATCAAGCAGATGTCATTATTCTTGCGTTAGGCGAGAGTTCAGAAATGAGTGGAGAAGCAGGAAGTCGTGCAGATATCCGTTTACCTGAAGTTCAGCTGCAATTAATTTCGAGATTAAAAGAATTGCGAAAACCGATGATAGCTGTGCTATTTAACGGTCGCCCTCTTGATTTACATGGAGTTATTGATCAAGTAGATGCAGTGTTAGAAGCTTGGTACCCTGGTACAGAAGGGGGAGGTGCAATTGCCGATTTACTTTATGGTGATGCAAATCCTTCTGGTCGTTTAACCATGTCTTTCCCTTATTCTGTAGGACAAGTACCAGTGTATTATAACTATTTTAATACAGGGCGTCCAAAAGATGCGCCTGATGCACAAGAGCGTTACGTATCACAATATTTAGATATTCCAAATGAACCCCTTTTCCCATTCGGATTTGGGTTAAGCTATACCACATTTTCTTATAGTGAAGCAACTCTTTCATCAGATTATCTGACACCTGAACAGCCAATCCAAGTATCTGTACAGGTAACGAATTCCGGGGAAATTGCTGGAGAAGAAGTTATACAACTTTATATACGTGATGTCGTAGGTGAAGTTGTCCGCCCAATTAAAGAACTGAAAGCTTTTCATAAGATTATGTTACATCCAGGAGAAACAAAAACAGTAACATTTACTTTAACAGAAGAACAACTGCGCTATTATCATTCAGACTTACAATTTAAAAGTGATGCAGGGGAATTTATTGCTTATATCGGTCCGAATAGTAAAGAAGGATTGGCTCTTATGTTCAAATTAGTGAAATAAAGAATTGAGGGAAGAAGCATGACAATAATGACTGATTCAAAGTTTGTGATCGAAGCAGAGGATCTTCAATTTACCTTTTTAAATAGCGGGGATATTTATGAAGTAATGCATAAGGGGATAATGCTTAATCAATGGATAGCTAACCCAATTGATGGTTCATTAAACAATCTATATTTACGATTGCATCGGAAATCAGAATTAAAAGTTATTCCTTTACTTGGTGTTCGATCTGCTAGTAAACTAGGTTTTTCGAAATCACAAGTATTTTGGAAAGGAAATATAGAACAAATTCAATACCAAGTTGTTTTTACCCTTACAGAAAAAGGAATTTGGTTTTGGGATATCAAAGTTAACGGCTATGATGAGGAAATCGATATCATTTACGGTCAAGATTTAGGTCTTGCTGATAAGGGTGCAGTTCGAACAAATGAAGCCTACGTATCTCAATATATTGATCATAAGGTTTTTGAAGACGATCACAAGGGATATGTGATTTGTTCACGACAAAACCAACCACAACTGGGTACTTTCCCATATATCCAACAAGGATCTTTAACAAAATCAATCGGCTATTCAACTGACGGATTTCAATTCTTCGGTTTGTCCTATAAAGAAACAAATGAACCAGAAGTATTAACAAAAGAATTGCTTGCAAATGAAATCTATCAGTATGAATTTGCATATACTGCATTACAATCTAAAAGGATAAAATTACAAGGAAATGCTAGATTTGTCTTTTATGGCCTTTTTAAAGAAGATCATCCTACAGCCATTCGTTCTTTAGAATTTGAAACAGAAATATTAGATGCTTGGAAACAAGTAAACAATCAAAACTTAACATCTGTTCATTTTTTAGACAAAGTGAATGTATCCCCTATTATCGGGTTACCCTTAAAAACCTTATCCATGACGAAGGAAGAAATTGATATATACTTTCCTTACCGTCATCATGAAGAATGGGATGAGGATAAACTGCTTTCATTCTTTACAAATAAACACGAGCATGTCGTTTTAAAAGAAAAAGAATTAATCGTAGAACGGCCTCATGGTCATATTATTATGACTGGTCAAAAGGCTAAAAAGTCTGAGAATATTATCACATCAACATCTTATATGTATGGTGTATTTAACTCACAGCTTGTCGTTGGCAACACTGCCTTCAATAAAATGCTGACAAATACTCGTAATGCCTTAAATATTATGAAAACGTCTGGCCAACGTATATATGTAGAATTCGATGGTGTGTATCATTTATTAACGATGCCATCCATGTATGAATTAGGATTTAACTATTCTCGTTGGTATTATAAAACTAATGATGATTTACTGATTATTACTAACTTTACAACAGTAGACACACCTGAGGTGCAATTACATGTTCGTTCCATAAGTGGTAAATCATATCGTTTTCTAGTAACTCACCAAATTTCGATGAATAACAATGAGTATGAAGCCCCATTTCGTATAAAAAAAGACAGTCAAACAATCTCTTTTTATGCAGATACTAAGTCAGATAGTGCTAAAACATATCCAGACTTATGCTATCGACTACATGTAACAGGATCTACTATGACTGTAGAAGATGAACAAATGCTTGCTTCAAACATTTTGCCTCGATCTGCTTCACTCGTTGTACTTGAATTAAGTGCAACAAGTGAATGGGCGATTACCATTCAAGGCCTCCTCTATAATGAGGAAATACCTTTTGTTAAACGAGAAGCAAAATTAGAAATTGAACATTATCGTGCATTTTATCGAACTGTGATGAATGAATTCCATCTATCACGAAACGGTACAATCACAGAAGAACTAGATAAAATAAATGCAATTGCTTGGTGGTATACCCACAATATGCTCGTTCATTTTTCAGTTCCGCATGGTCTTGAACAATACGGCGGAGCAGCTTGGGGTACACGAGACGTATGTCAAGGGCCAACAGAATATTTTCTCGCTACTCAAAAACATGACACGGTACGTGATATTATAAGAACCGTATATTCTCATCAGTATGAAAATGATGGAAACTGGCCCCAATGGTTTATGTTTGATAAATACTATACTATCCAACTAGAAGTAAGTCATGGAGACATAATCGTTTGGCCATTGAAAGTGTTAAGTGATTATTTAACCGTAACAAAAGATTTTGACATTCTTGAGGAAAAAGTGCCATATACCATTCGTGGTAGTTTCACATACACAGAAAAACCCGCAACCATTTTTGAACACGTTAAAAAACAAATTGCTTACATGAAACAACATTTCTTACATGATACGTATTTATCTTCATATGGTGATGGTGATTGGGACGATACACTTCAGCCAGCTAACGCACAGTTGAAGCAATACATGGTCAGCAGTTGGACAGTTGCTTTGACTTACCAAACGCTAAAACAGTTTTCCGATGTTTTAAAAGAAGTGAGTAAGTTAGAGTCGAAAGAACTGCAAACTTTAGTCTCAGGAATCGAATCAGACTTCAATCGCTATATATTACAATCAGGTGTAATTCCAGGCTTTATCTATATGGAGCAACCTGAGAAGGCTGAATTGCTGCTTCATCCAAGTGATTCAAAAACGGGAATCCATTATCGGCTTCTTCCTATGACTCGAAGTATAATCAGCGAACTTCTAACACCTGAACAAGCAGAAAAACATTATCAAGTCATTAAAGAAAAGTTATATTTTCCAGATGGTGTTCGACTAATGGATCGACCAGCCAAATACAATGGTGGTGTAAGCATCCATTTTAAGCGTGCAGAGCAAGCGGCTAATTTTGGTCGAGAAATTGGTCTTCAATATGTACATGCACATATCCGTTTCGTTGAAGCGATGGCGAAGCTTGGAAAAGCTGAAGAAGTATGGAATGGCCTAGCAATGATTAACCCAATCGGAATCCAACAAGTCGTACCAAACGCTGAACGTAGACAAAGTAACACGTATTTCAGCAGTTCAGATGGTAAGTTTAATACTCGTTATGAAGCTCAAGAACGCTTTCATGAATTACGTGAAGGGGAAATACCTGTAAAGGGTGGATGGAGAATTTATTCAAGTGGTCCAGGAATATATATGAACCAATTGATCTCAAACGTCTTAGGAATTCGATTAAATGCTGGGGACTTAATCATTGATCCGGTATTGCCAAATAGTTTGGATGGAATACAATTTACTTTCTCAATTATGGACTACCCAGCTACGTTTATCTACCATTTAAAAGGAAATAAAGTAAAACGAGTATTAGTTAATGGTTTAGAGGCGACAACAAACGCTTTATCAAACCGTTACCGAAACAGTGGGGTCAGGATAAATCAACAAGAACTAAAACATCGCTTAAAGAATGATAAAAATATATTTGAAATATTTAAGGAATAGCTGAACAGGCGGTTTCAATTTAACCGCCTCTTTCTTCTTAAGCTTATTATATTTGTATGTTAAATGTATAAAACACTGTATAATAAATAATGTAAACGCTTATTTAAAAAGATAGGAGAGAAATCCGTGGTCAGTATTAAAGATATTGCTAAAAAAGCGGGCGTTTCGATTTCGACTGTTTCCTACGCGCTAAATGGTAGTTCTAAGGTAACCGAAGAAACGGCTGCTAAAATATTAGCGATTGCAAAAGAATTGAATTATGTCCCAAATGCGGCAGCTCGGACACTAAAAAAAAGAGAGACAAAAATCATCGGTGTCTTCCTAACAGATTATAGTGGTGCTTTTTATGGACAATTATTACAAGGAATGCGAGAAACTTTATATAGTAAAGGTTATGAATTAATTGTTATTAGTGGTATGCGTTCACATCGTTTTCTGCCAGAACGAATGATTGATGGTGCTATCATTTTAGATGAGACATTTAAAAACGAAGAATTGCTTAAATATGCCGATCAAGGACATAAAATAGTTGTTCTAGACCGAGAATTAGATCATCCGAATGTCATCCAAGTGTTACTGGATAACAAAGCAGGAGCTACATTGGCAATCGATTACTTAATTGAGAAAGGTCATCGAAAACTGTATGTTGTTACCGGCCCTAAGGGGTCTTATGACTCAAATCAGCGTCTACAAGCCGTTAGACAAGCTGTAGAACATTATCAAAATATTAACTATACGGAAATTGAAGGCGATTTTAATAAACCTGCCGGAGAGCAAGCAGCGCAATTAATCATTCAACAATATACACAACCAACAGCTGTCTTTTGTTTAAATGATGAGATGGCAATTGGTATGTACAATTATTTATTGAAAACAGATTATCGTGTCGGAGAACATATTCATATTATTGGGTTCGATAACATTGAAGTCTCACATTATACTCAACCGCGCTTAACAACAATTGATTATTCTAAGCGAAAATGGGGTGCTTTAGCTTCGGAAAAATTATTAAAATTAATTGCGAATGAACCTGTAGAAAATGATCGTATTTACGTAACGTTGGTTGAAGGAGAATCTGTTGGTAAAATATAATACTCTTTTTAAATAATCAAACTCCTGCTTATTGTAGGGGTTTCTTATCTTAAATAATAACTTGCTTTTCTCGATCAAACTGTAAAACTAGCCCTTCTTTTTCTGAGCTATATAGTTCAATTCCAAATCGGCTTGCTTCAATTTCTTTAAAATTGATTTCTAGCTCATACACATCACTTTCATTTTCAATCTCCATCGTTTCATCTTGAAGAATCCCTTGCTCAGAGATTGAGTCGGTTCGTAATAATTTTAGTTGTTCGGCAGGCTTCTGGTAGAGCTTACCTTCTTTTAAAACCAACTCTCTAGGAATCGTTAAACAATGTACCCATGATTCCTGATCTGTGGGGTAAGCAATTTCTCCTGAGCCGGCCCAAGCTAAGAGCAATATCTTCTGATTTTTATCTAAAAAGCTTTGTTGAGCGTATTTAAACATCTAACTCACCCTTAAATGCCCAATCGAGGGCATTGTTTGATTCAAAGACAATAATCGTATCAGTATGGTCTTTTCTTTTCTGGTTACCTTATTATTCCTAAAACCCTTAAGGCTAAAAATATCTTCAGCAAGATTTTCAAAGTCTTTAACTCTTTGGCGAATATACTCTTGAGTAAGACCAGCAAACCATCCAGCCGCAATCAAGGGATGTAAAGTAGTTGGAACCTTAATTAATACTTCTAAATCATAGCAACTACCTTTTGCCCTGGAGCCTCTTTAATTTTTTCATCAATTAAAGGAATCTTAACTTAAGAAATTTTTAGTAAAATCATTGAGTTTAGAGTTAAGCATATCTTGAGATTTTAATTTTTCTAGCTCCTCTTCCGTAACATGAAAAAATCCACTATTTTTTTTGATTATTTATTTTTATCTATTTCCTTCTCCTTTATCTCTTCGGTCAGTTCCTTAGAGAATTCTGCTGACAATCTTGTTTGATATTTCTTATTGTTCAAGCTTAAATAAACTTCTTTGTTCTTTTTAGAACTTTTCATCAATCTTATTGAAATATAAATGAAAGAATATAATGCGGTCATTATAATTCCTGCTATAAGCCCTGATGTCTGCCCTGAAATAAATGGCATACTCAAAATAATCATAACCATACTTAATAAAACAATCCAAGAGGTTAATGGGTATCCGGGCATCTGACACTTACCTTCTGGAGGACATCCATTCTTTTTACGAAAGCGTATATGAGTAGCAATTATAATGACATATGTAAAAAGTAATGCAAAACCACCTGAACTTATTAAAAATAGATAAATTTTTGGAAGCAAAAAACCAATACTTAATCCTAAAAACATAGCTAGACCTGAAAATAATATTCCGCGATAAGGAACATCCTTTTTATCTTTTAGCCACTTAGGAGCTAGGCCATCATCAACAAGAGACCTCATCATTCTTCCAAGTCCAAACATGGCTGCCAACATTGTAGAAAGAATAGCTGTTATCAGTACCAGATTAATAACCGTACCTGCCCACCCAATTCCCCACCTATTCAAAGCTGCTACCATTGGACTTACATCTTCACTAAGCGTGGTTGTAGGAATGAGTGGAAGAAGTACAGCAATAGAAAGGATATAAAATCCTACAAGTGACAAAACGGTATAAGTAATTGCTTTAGGAACCGTTTTTTTAGGATTATCTGTTTCTGAAGCAGCTAATCCAATGATTTCAAAGCCAGCATAGGAAAAAATTACGACAAGCATACTTCCCGCAATCCCCTTTATTCCCCTAGGCATTAAAGGTTCCCTAACTAATTCTCCGGCACCGATTGTTGAAATCCCTGGAAATATTCCTATAATTAATAATAATGCGATTATGATAAAAGAAGCTATTGCTAATAACTTTACTGCAGCAAGACCGCTTTCCAGCTTGCTTAGCTTATCAGCTCCTAAAAGATTAAGCAACGTAACACCAATTATTATCAAGCTTCCTAGCAAAGAAATGGATATATTTGGAATCCATTCACGTACCAAAATGGATACAGCAGTGGCTTCACTTGACATGGCTAGAACCATTCCTGTCCAGTATACCCATCCAACGACAAATCCAGCTCCCGGACCAAATGCTTGTGTTGCAAAGGTACGAAAAGAACCTGTATCAGGATTTGCTACAGTCATCTCAGACAAGGCAAAGAGTATAAAATAAACGAGTACTCCTCCCAAGATATAGGATATTAAAATAGCAGGTCCAGCAGCATGAATCGCTACCGACGAACCTAGAAAAAATGAACCTCCTATTACAGTCCCTAATGCCATCATTGTAAGCTGCCATGCGGACAGTCCTTTATGTTTTTTCTCCATAATCTTCTCCTTAACGCTTAAGCATCACAAAATAAAAGTAGTTTCCATATTTATTATCCCTTAAATTTAGAAATCCATTCTACAGTATAAACCTTCCTCATTTTGTACGATTTCGTAGTAATTACAACAAAGCTCCCAAAGAAACATTGTACCATTTAGAAGGAGAACAAAAACAGTACGATGAAAAAATAAAACAACGTTGGGGGAACAGTGATGCATACAAAATTTTAAAAGAAAAAACAGCTAAATACACTAAAGAAGATCATTGGAGATGTTTAGTGGCCTAGGGGACCTACGATTCACAGCGTATTAAGACAAGTATGCAACTGGACTTGCTGCTGTTTAAAATACTTCTGAGAACGCTTTGCAATCATCATTATAATGACCATCGAGATAAGATTGATCCCAAGAGCTACCAAAGTCATTTGCCAACTAATCGTAACCTGATTCAGAGTTTGGCTGAGCGTATCCACATTTACTGGCTTATCTTGAGTAGTTGATCTGCTGGCAAATTAGCAAATAAGGAAAAGAGATCAGTACTTGCTGGAATTTTCTTCCCGTTGAAATCAATGAATTCATTTAATCGTAAATAAAGATCTAGCTATTTCATTGAGTTGATAATTGAGTTCTTCCATTAAAATCACTCAGACATGAAAAATATGGATATCTACTCGTGTATCGCAGATAAAATAAATCTATCTTTTAAGACAAGTTTATGTGATAATTTTTCTAGAAATAGTAGATGACCTTATAAAGCGAATCCGTTTATTACATACATATTAGGTGGGATTATAGTGAAGTCACAAAAGCGAATTAGAGATTATGGTATAACCATTGGCCGAATGCAACCTGGCAAACTAAATTCCATTACTGATATTGAAGGTATAAGAGTTGGCAATGTTACACTTAATGATAGCGAAATTAAGACAGGGGTAACTGCCATTCTTCCCCATGGTGGAAACCTTTTTAGAGAAAAGGTTATGGCTGCGAGCTTTGTTATCAACGGTTTTGGAAAGTCTATTGGATTAATTCAGATAGATGAAATGGGAACCATTGAAACTCCTATCATTTTAACTAACACCTTAAGCGTTGGCACTGCCTTTGATGGGGTTGTAGAATATATGCTTAGTAACAATGATGACATAGGCCATACAACCGGTACTATAAACCCAGTGGTATGCGAGTGTAACGATGGGTATTTAAACGATATAAGAAAACGAAAGGTAGAAAAATCCCATGTGATAGATGCCATAATGAATGCAGAAGTTGAATTTGAAGAGGGCTCTGTAGGTGCTGGAACCGGCATGTCCTGCCTTGGCCTTAAGGGTGGCGTGGGTACCTCTTCAAGGATTATAAAGCTTAATGGAAAAGACTATATCCTTGGAAGCCTTGTTTTATCAAATTTTGGAGTAGGAGAAGAACTTTTGATTAATGGAATTAAAGCAGGTGAGAATATAAAATCTTTGCTTTCCAGAAGTGATGAAGAACAAGACAGGGGATCTATTGTTATGATAATTGCCACAGATATACCGCTTAGCGAAAGACAGCTTAAAAGGGTATGCAAACGTGCAGTGGTGGGTCTTTCAAGAACAGGTTCTTTCATAGGTAATGGAAGTGGAGATATTGTTATTGCCTTTACAACTTCAAATAAGGTAAACCATTATGCAGAAAAGGATATATACGAAATCAAAGTCTTAAACGATAATAAAATAGATCCCGTTTTTAAGGCAGTTGCCGAGACCGTAGAAGAATCTATATTAAACTCACTCATCTGCGCAGAAAAAACCGTTGGAAAAGATGGACATACAAAACATTCGCTGAAGGAGTATATTAATCATATTCATATAGACATTTGGTAGCATCTACGGTCCATACAATAGATTGCCATCAAGGGCGATCGGCATAACAGTAACAGAAGTTAGACCTCCGTAGCTGTCAGGCTCAAGGGAGGTCTACTTATTTTTTAGGTAGGAAAGTAAGGTAAGGATGAACATGCGATTCTATTAACAATATAGTATTTAAGTTTTCTGGAACACCTTGTTGATCTCTCATATTTTTTAATTTCTCTTTTTGAATCTCTAACTTTTTTTGATGAGGTGAGGTCAATGCCGAGGCGAATTTGACCATGATGTGGTTCCAGGAATACAGCTTATTGACCACTACCCTTATAAACTATCTCACTCGTTCTGTTGTGATGAAACCTATATACGGATAGAAGGATAGCATTTCGTCCTGCTATTATTTAAAATACTTTCCTAATTTATCAGCTGTTATAATTGCTGCATAAACATCATCAGCTGTTACGTTAAAAGGCATATTATGAATTGTTTCACCCTCTGCTACAGATGCTTCTGCTACTTTTCTTAATTGTTCTTCCGTTACGTTTTGTGCGCCCATATCCTCTAAAGTAGTTGGAAGACCAACACTCTTACAGAATTCTATCACTTCTTTGATTTCTTCCATTGGTGCATTTTCTAATACTAATTGTGTTAATGTACCAAAAGCTACTTTTTCACCGTGATATAAATGATGACACTCTTCAAGAACAGTTAAACCATTATGAATAGCATGTGCAGCTGCTAGACCACCACTTTCAAAACCGATACCACTCAAATATATATTCGCTTCAATAATTTTTTCAACTGAACTATTGGATATTTTACTTTCCGCTACTAATTTTGCTTTTAAGCCGTCAGAAATTAAAGTTTTGTAACATAACTCTGCTAAAGCGAAGGCACCTTCTGTCACATTACCACCTGCCATAGTTACTGCGTTAGAACGCTTACAAGCTCTAGCTTCAAAATAGGTTGCCAATGCGTCTCCCATACCTGCAACCAATAAACGCACTGGTGCTGCCGCAATGATTTGAGTATCAATAAGTACTACAGACGGATTAGTAGGTAGTAATAAATATTCATCAAAAGTTCCTTCTTCTGTATAAAGCACTGCAAGGGCGCTACATGGTGCATCCGTAGATGCAATTGTAGGAACAACTATCACCGGACAACCAATATAAAACGCAATGGCTTTAGCTGTATCAAGAGTTTTCCCCCCACCAATACCAACAACCATATCACAACCCTTTTCTTCTGCTAGGGCTTTTAAACGATTAATTTCTACTTTTGAACATTCACCCTTAAATAATTCCATCACATACTCTGCATTGTTTGCTTTATAACTTTTATCTACAATGTCTTTTGTTAAACCTGTAACAAATTCATCGGCAATGATAAAAGGTTTTCTGCCATAATTTTTTGTGTAGTTCTCAATATGGGCTAATTCTCCATTTCCTTGAATATATTTTCCTGGACTAATTATAATTTTTGTAGACAATATACCTCACTCCTATCTTTTTTGTACAACATAATAGTACCAATATGTTCGCCCTTAATAATTATGGGTACTGCTTATTATTCCCATCCAGCATAACAAATATGTAGGAGTAAAGCTTAAAGAAGTTGAAAGTTTTTCCAGTATTCCAGGTGGTACTCCAACAGGGGAAAAGAATAAAAGGGAATCCTTAAAAAAATTAGAGTTGGAAACGTATCCTTCACTTTGCTAATGCTGCGTACTTTTTGTGTTATTCTTAATTTTTTTAAGAGATATGTTGCTCTAGTCCTGGATATATATAACCATCACGGTTTTTGTCTCAGCATGGTACTCCGCGCTAACTTTGGAACCAATTACAGTATCTAATTGAGTAAGAGGCGGAAGAGATTCGCTTACAAAAATCTTGCTCCCGCTAGTAATCTTAAGTACCAGTTCATTATCACTTTCGGTAGCTATCGTAACTGTACCGTCAACAGCATTGATCGCCTTTAACGTACCACTGGTAGTAGCAATAGCCTGGGACTCACCCACTTCCTCTTCGTCAACGGGAGCATCTTCTTCTCCAGCCACTGCTTTCTCTTCGTTGGCGCTAGCGCTGAAATCGGTTACCCCGGCTTCCCTCTCTAGCTCAGTTTCTCCCCCGGTGCTATCTACACAGCCAGTCAATAAAACAACTCCTAATACAAAAATTGCCATTATGACCATAAATCCCTTGTTTAAAACCATATTATTTCTCCTTTCATAAGCCTTTTCCCTAACTATGTATCCTTTGTTACCCTCAACCCTACTACAAAGGTATAAACCTCCTTGGAGATTCCTTCTCTTTTTCACAGGCAATTATACCGGAGAAATATTGACTGGATTTTACCAAACATTGAAAATACTTTGCGATAATGTTAATAATTGTTACAAATAAAAGAAATACCAACGGTTTTCCGTACAGCAATAGCAGGTAACCGTTGGTATTTCTTTTATTAATAAGGGAAATTACCTATTTCGATGTAAAAGAAGGAAAACTGATGGTAAAAGTCGTTCCCTTTCCTAATTGGCTTGCAACATCTATCTTCCCGCCTTGTAATTGAACTAGCTTTTTCACAATCACCAGTCCCTTTTTCCTGCATGTTACTATTGCGCTGGTTTTTTACTCGATAAAACCTGTCCCAAATGTGCGGCAGGTCATCAGGCGGTATGCCAATACCATTATCCTCAATGGTTAGTATCACTTCATCTTGCCGGGATTCCACGCTAACCCTGATGGTACCATTCTCCGTGGCTCTGACAGCATTCTTCAGCAGATTCCTAATAATCTGTTCCATCCGGTCAACGTCCCCTACCATGATAGCATTCTCTGTTTTTTTCTCTAACACCATCGAGATATTTTTGCTATTGGCCAAACCCTCCATGGACATGACCACCCCTTGAGCGAGAGCGATCAAGTCCACCGGCAGTTTTTCTACGGTTATATTCCCGCTTTCCAGGCGGCTTAATGACAATATATCATCTACCAACCTGGTAATATGCACCGTTTGAGTATAAATCGTGTTCAAATACTTCTCCTGTAGCGCTTCGTCTTGCACCATACCATCGCGGATAGCCTCAACAAAGCCCTGAACAGAAGTAAGAGGGGTACGCAACTCATGCGATATTTCCGCAAACAGCCGGGCTCTTTCTTCTTCCATTCTGTAGCTTTCGCCTTGTATCTTCTGTAGTCTTACCGTCAGTTTATTGAGCTGGTTAGCAAGGACATTGATTTCATCCAGAGGCTGGTCATCAGCGTTAAAAACGTAACTCCCCCTGCTAATCTCTGCAACGGTGGTAGCCAATCGAGAGATCGGTCTGGAAATATACATAGCGAGATAAACGGAAACGATAATAATAATTACCAGTATGACTATCGCTCCGATAACTAGGTAAAAACGCATTTTGTTTAAAGCAAGGTCGAGATTAGTCGGCTTCGTTTCCAGCAGGATGCCGTTTTCAATGGCATCCTCATTGTTTCCCATGGGGACAACGGCAACAAAGGTGAGTTCCCCTGTCTCCTTATCCATTGTCCTGGTAACCTCAGTTTCACCTCTGGTAAGTATTTCGATGAATTTTGCATTTACTTTACTCCCAGGTACCACTTCCTGCTCCGCTGAAGTACCCAAAATTTTTCCTTGCTTGTCAAAGACCGTAATCCTAGCATCAAAGCTATCGGCCAGAAATTTTAACAAGTCCTGTTGAGCATCAGACTGACCACTTGTTTGTTTGCTTGCTGGAGTTTCCCATGCCTGTTCCTTTTGCTGGAGCAAGGCAAAATTTACCCTTTTGGCTTTGCGTAACAATTCCTGTTGTATTTGATCATAGGTTACCTGTTTAACCACAAAGACAGAAAACATCGTCACGGCAATCAAAGCAAAGATAAACACTGTAACATTAGTAAATAATATTCTTGTATAAAGATTTTTGTTGAATTGTTCTAGCAGTATGCGTTTAATAATAAGCAAGAATCTGCGCACAGCTCGAGCATGGATTACCAATTGAAGTCTTTTCCTGCCTAGCTGTAGGTAAGTTTTCACGATTTAGTCACTCCTCCCTTTGACAGGAGGTGTAAACTGGTATCCTACACCCCAAACAGTTGTCAAATATTCATGGGGCAAGGGCTCTAGCTTTGTCCTTAACCTGCGAATGTGGACATCTACTGTACGCTGATCACCAAAGTAGTCATATCCCCATACAGCTGTCAACAGCTCCTCTCTGGTGAAAACCCTTCGAGGATTCAGGGCCAGGTGATAGAGTAAATCGAATTCTCTGGGAGTAACTTCTATTTCAATATTATTAACTTTAACTCTTCTGATATCGGCCTGGATTTCCAGCTCCGGATATTTCAATTTCCAGTTCGTTGTAACGTCAACCTGTTGGGTACGGCGTAGTACCGCTTTGATTCTGGCGACTAGTTCCCTAGGGCTGAAAGGTTTGGAGACGTAGTCATCGGCTCCCATTTCCAGTCCTAGAACCCGGTCTGCTTCTTCTCCCTTAGCTGTAAGCATAATGATGGGAATCATGCGTAACAACCTTAAATTACGACAAAGAGTAAGCCCGTCCATACCCGGAAGCATGATGTCCAGTATTACCACATCAGGGTTCTCTCTGTCAAATGTGGCCAGTACCAGGTCACCATCGTTTACCCCAATAACTTCAAAACCTTCCCTCTCTCCATACAACTTAACCAATTCCATTACGTTTTGGTCGTCATCAACTACCAAAACCTTACCCAAATAAGACATTATTTTCCCCTCCTCGGCCATCTTTTTTTCATCTGGAAGGCTTCTGGAATCTAAAGTATTCCCAATCACATCCGACGCCTCTTAATTGCCTGATATTTCCAGATGAAGCTTACCTAGGGAAAACCGTGTGCCAAAACAAAGAAAGAATTCTATGATTTCAAGATTATTTAACCTGCAAATAAATTTCTCATTCCTTTTTTTAGTAAAGAATAGCTTGTCATCGTTTCCTTTATAAATTCCATAATATCTCTTATATTGTTTTTTTGTCAACGACTGGGAAATTTTAGTTGCATCTGCTGAATGGCTAATGTCGTATTAAGGTGAAGCATTAAACGCCCGGCGACGGGAATCTACTCCCTGTGCCGGACGTCATGAACTGGTAATATTGTGTTATTAAAGTAAATTAGTTAGTGGCGGTCATTCCAAAAAAATCTAATAACCGTTCGTAGATGCTCAGTAATCTGTCGTATGAGTTAAGGAGCCCGCTGTAGAATCTATTTTGCACACTCTCTTGGCCGGCGGGTGCGGTGCTTTCTTCATCTACCGCTTGCCCTTCATCTATTGGTGCGGTGCTTTCTTCATCTACCACTTGTCCTTCATCTATTGGTGCGGTGCTTTCTTCATCTACCGCTTGTCCTTCATCTATTGGTGCGGTGCTTTCTTCATCTACCGCTTGTCCTTCATCTATTGGTGCGGTGCTTTCTTCATCTACCGCTTGTCCTTCATCTATTGGTGCGGTGCTTTCTTCATCTACCGCTTGTCCTTCATCTATTGGTGCGGTGCTTTCTTCATCTACCACTTGTCCTTCATCTATTGGTGCGGTGGATCTTGGTTCAACTAATATTTGTCTTGTTTTCCCATCCTCCATGACAGTGATCTGTGCTGCAGCATGCTCCTTTAGGTCAGAATTGGGGTGAAAATCTGCAGCGCTGACAGGCATGATGGTCATGAAGGTCGGAATAGATGCAACCATAAAACCCATGGTAATCTTTACTAATTCATTTTTTAACACAAACATAAATTTATCCTCCTTAACTTTTATTTAGGAAACACTCTTGCCCTTCAGGGCCTCAAATCTGTTTTTCCCTTCGTCTGAAATTTTCACGTTAAATCCCTTTTTGGTTTGCTACACTGCTATCACCTCTCCCGAAGATTTTAAACCTTCCCTCCTTTCGAAGCCAATTATACTGAAGGAATATTACCTTACTTTTGCTAAATTTTGAAAATATTTTTTAATAATATTAATAAATGTTACAAGAAAAAATCATAAAGACAGACATTGAAGATATAAAAAATACCAACGGTACCACACAGGAATAGAGGTAACCGTTGGCAAATTATTACTACTAACAGAGGTTTAGAACCGTTGCGGTTAGATAAACAACTTGTAGAAAGTGTTCGGTGAAAAGGCAAAATAGGAAGTTGCTTCTTACTTATTTGAGAAACAATGATATATTCTTCTACACCAAAATGGTTAGCTTTATTATCCTTTGGAGTTACTGATGAAACATTTTGTGTAGCCTCCACTCAAAAAGAAAAAGAATTATATCCGTCCTTTGCGAATATGGTTATTGTCTTTTTTAAGATTTCAATCTCCTGTTTTAACCGTAGGTTTTCCTTTTGGATATCCGCAATTTCTTTAGGGATTGTGCTTCTTCTCCCTCACCTATAGGAGTATATGCCTTGATCTATTTATAGATTGTGACACGTAATTGGGCTCGTTTCTTTATTTTCTACTACACGGGATCATATTGTCTATTACTTAAATTTGATTAAACACTCAGTTCATTTCCTTCATATTTAGTAGTTGATTGAACCATATTTGACATAAATAATAAACTGTACTTGCTATTAGACTGCCGATGATTAAGATGGAAACAGGATAAATGTATAATAAAGTAACACCCGCCCCGACAATAATTAATAAAAGCACAGTAAGAACCGGGTTCATTAGAGAGAAGAAAAAGGCGTTTCGAATAACCAGCTTCCAACTTAGTTCAAAATGGACCATTATCGGAAAAAGATAAATGGATATGGAGCTAAACAACAAAATTCCAATAATTAAGATGATATAAAGAATGAGTTGAACAACAGAACTGGCTGGGTTAATATGCCTATAATCAAAATATAAGAAAATTGCTAGTACACTCCAAAAAATCGATAAAACAAAGCTCTGTTTGAAATTTTCCTTAAGCATTTTAAAAAAACTTTTAAATATACCTTCTGTTTCCTTTTGTAATATTCGTCTACGGACAACACCAAACATTGCTGCTGTGGCTGGAAAAAAGGTGATTAAAGGAATTGAAGCAAAGACCCATAGTAAATTAAGAAGAAATAAGTCTACTATTATATTCAATGTGTGAAACAGCCTGTTGTTTAAAGCATTCATTCAAAAAATCCCCCTATCACCTTTTTATCCTTATTAACGCCAAGTTGATTTTAATATATAAAGCTCTAAAGAATTCAGCTTAACATTTCCATCTTTCGCATAAAGTTCCATTTGTTTACTCTCTTCATTTGGAAAGATTAGGTCCGTTATGACCAAATCCCCGTCATTCCCAAAGACTTCTACTGATGACCGATCAACAAAGACATGAAGTGTTATCTTATTATTCTGTGGACCTAAATTGCTCTCATGTTTGCCTACAAAAGCTTCATGGAAATTAGCTTCTCCCGAATTTGTTCTATCTACAAACATTTTTTTATTTTCTTTGTTATATCCGATAATCGTTTCTTCACCATCTGATTTACAAACTTTAAATCCAAATTCTGTTGCGGTTTCTATTTCAAATTCTGCAATAATTTCAAATGTGTTGCTATTCACATTTGCCAAAAGATTTTCTCCAGGTACAATTTCTTCGTTTTGTATTGATATCTTTTCTTCTCGAAGAGACTGCAATTCATGAATCGGGGTTTGGACGAGACGAACACCTTCTTTTGTAGACTTTAGTCCAAGTACTCTTGGAATCGTCATCGCACTTCGCCATTCTTTTGTAGGGGTTACATTGGCATAGCGCCAATTACTCATCCACCCTATATATATTCTTCTACCGTCTTCAGTTGGAATATCAGACCAGCTTACACCCGCATAATTATCACGTCCATGGTCAATCCAAAGAGTCGTTTCTGGCAAATGATTATTTATAAATGTCTTTCCATCAAAATCCCCAATAAAATATTGAGTTCTTGAACCTTCTTCGTAATTTGGATCATCACCGATACTGACAAATAAAACCCACTTTTTTTGATCAAGATTTCCATCAATAGGTAATTCAAAGAGATCAGGACACTCCCAAACTCCTTGATGGGATCCATGCCCTTCTCCAAATTCACTCGCAAACTCCCATGTCTTTAAATTCGGTGAAGTATAAATTCTAACAGTTTGACCCGCAGCTAAAATCATGACCCATTTGTTTGTTTCACCATGCCAGAACACTTTTGGGTCTCTGAAGTCTGTGATATTTCCCTCTGTAATAACAGGGTTCCCTTCATATTTTACCCAAGTACGTCCATTGTCCTTGCTATAGGCAAGACTTTGCCTTTGTCTCGGACGTTCAGAATCAGGGTAGGTATCCGCATGAGTGAATATTGCTACTAATCCCGGATTTCCTTCAAAGAAACCACTCGTATCATTCCAATCTACCACGGCACTTCCTGAAAAGATCATCCCATGCTCGTCAGGTGCCAACGCAATCGGAAGGTGTTCCCAACAAACAAGATCTTTACTTACAGCATGCCCCCAATGCATTGGTCCCCACGTTGTTCCATTGGGATGGTATTGATAAAAAAGATGATATTCCCCATTATAAAATACCATACCATTCGGATCATTCATCCATTGATTCTCAGGTGAAAAGTGAAACTGAGGACGATATTTTTCTGTATAATACTGTTGTTTTTCTTGGATGTTATTCATTTCTTTGTTCCTTTCCTCTATAATAAGAAATTGATTTCTTTAGAGAATAAGTTGTTATTCTCTATTCAAAAACACTTTCACTTGCTCCAATGTTGGTATACTGGGAATTCCACCTTTTCCTTCTGTAGTTAGTGCTCCTACTGCATTAGCGAAAGTGACGATTTCTTCAAATTCAAATAGATTTAACAAATCTAAAGGTTTATTCATTTCAAGAATTTTATATAATACACCACCAACGAAGGCATCTCCAGCTCCTGTTGTATCTACAACGTTGACTTGGAATCCTTCTTTTCCTCCATATACCTTTTTGGATCGATAAAAGCAGCCTTCTGATCCTAACGTTACAAAGATAACGGATGTACCATACTGTTCCTGTAAAACTTCTGTTCCTTTTAACACATCACGATAACCAGTTAAAAATTCTAGTTCTATCTCAGACAGTTTCACAATATCTGCATATTCAAACCCCTTTAATATCTGTCTTTTTGCATCATCAAGGGATCTCCATAAAGGAATACGTAAATTCGGATCATACGAGATTAATATGTTATTTTTCTTTGCATATTGTAAAGCCGTAAAAGTTGCTGTGGCTACTGGCTCATTTGTTAGAGATAATGAACCGAAATGAAAGATACGTGATTGTTTTATAATCTCTTCATTAATTTCATCCTTCTCTAGCATAATATCAGCACCTGGATCTCGATAAAAACTAAAGGAACGTTCACCGTTTTCATCTAAGTGAACAAAAGCCAGTGTTGTATTTACTTTTTCCGAGAATAAAAGATTGCCTGTATCGATATTTTGATGCTGTAATACACCCTTTAACATATGACCAAATTGATCATTACCAACTTTACCAATAAACGCTGTTTTCTTATTTAATCTAGAGAGTGCTACAAGTACATTTGCAGGAGCACCCCCAGGGTTCGTTTCAAACAATATATTTCCCTTTTCTGAGTGACCCGAAGGTGTAAAATCGATTAATAATTCTCCTAAAGCAGTTACATCATACATATACATCATCCTATTTCCCGTTATTAAATTATCTTTTTTGAAGAGAAAAGCCAGACGATAATTTTGTCTGGCTTTATATCACTTTAAGAAAGTATAAGTGCAACTAAGGCTTCTGCCTACGCCAAAAGCTTGTCACAAGCCAAGTTTTCTTTATTGAATTATTGTTTGTTGAAACGGTCTAATCCTTTTTGGTACACTTCCATTAATTTATTAAGCCCCATGGCATCTAATTGTTTAACATAGTCATCCCATTCTTTCTCAATTCCGCCTTCAATCAACCAATGAGCTTCTTTTTGCTTCACAAATGCTTTAATTTCCGGTTCAATCGTATTGATAATTTCCAGCTCTTCAGGACTAAAGAAGATAAATGGGTAATTTTCTTTTACCATATATGGTCTGTAGTATTCATCAAGAATTTGTAATCTTTCCTTCGCTCTTGGCTCCATGTCTACAAATTTTCCAAAATACTCTTTTAATACCACAAACGGTCCTCCCGGAGCCACCTTTTGTCGTAATTCACCCATTGCTACACCTGGAGGAAGCTCTTTATTCACTAACATCCCATTTGCATCTTCCTTGTATATTTCACCAATTGGACCCCAGTTAATTTGAGCTGACATTTTTGGTTCATACAATTGGTCGACCCAACGCATGGTAATTTCAGGGTATTTGTTCGCTAATGTAATGACGAAGGCATCTCTTCCATATTCAGAATAATTCGAACGCCCAATTACAATCTTACCATCTTTCCCTTTTAATGGGGGTAAAACTACGTAATCTTTAACTCGATCAGGTCCAACCACTTCTGTATTCTCCCACCATATGAAAGAACCTAATGTTGGATCTTGTGTTTTACCTTTTGCAAACAGTTGCTCGACCTTTTGTGTTACAACCTCTGGATCAATTAATCCTTCTTTCACCCAGCCATTAAAATATTGGATCGCTTCTTTAAACTCTGGTTGTACAGCCGCATAGAGGACTTTCCCATCTCTCACAATACGGTGATCAGCATCGTTAGGAGAATCCGGCAGCCCAAATAATCCAATTAAATCTCCTTCATTACCGGTCCAACCGTTATACCAGAAAGTCAAACCAATTTCGTCTTGTTTTCCGTTTCCATTCGGATCCTTTTCTTTAAATGCTTTTAACACATCATGGTATTCTTCTAATGTAGTCGGCATCTGCAAACCAAGATTATCTAACCATGTTTTATTAATGAACATAATATTTGGCATTCCAATAAGATCCATTTCTTCCGCGCGCGGCAGTGAGTAAATATGTCCATCTGGTGCTGTTACAACTTTTTTCAACTCTGGTCTTTGCTCAAATACCTTCTTTAAATTAGGTGCATATTTGTCGATTAAATCCTCTAATGGTATAATGGTACCGTTCTGACCATATTGCACAAGGTCATGATCTGAAAAGCCTGACGCATAGAACGCATCTGGCAGGTCGCCACTTGCCAGCATTAAATTTTTCTTTTCTTGATATCCATCGCCAGGGATATTATTCCATTTAATGTGAACGTTCGTTGCTTTTTCAAGACGGTCAAAAATGACCATTTCCGAATAGTCAGGTGCAAGAGCTGCCTTTGGTGAAACAAAGTTTAACGTGATTTCTTTGTCGACAATCGGTAAACCTGTTTTATTAAAGGCAACCTCTTCTTTTTTCTCCGTGGTCTTTGAATCCTTGCTTGCACATCCTGTCAAAGCTAGTGAAACACTTAATCCTAAAGTCAATGTTATTGTCATTATCTTCTTCTTGTTTCTCTGCATACTTTTTTTAATTCGTCTAATCATTTATTTTCCTCCTCTTTTGATAGAAATTGGATGGCAAACTAACATTTACGCTTCCCATCACCCCCTTATCGTTGATCTTTTCTATTAGCCTTTAATACTGCCGATCATAACCCCTTTTACAAAATACTTTTGTACAAATGGATATACGATTAAAAGCGGGATGGAAGCTACAATGATCACACCGTATTTAATTAACTCTGAAATTTTTTGTTTCGCAGCTAATGAGTCCAGATCACTAATCATCATTGTGGATGCCTGATTTTGAACCAAGATATTTCGTAAAATTAATTGAAGTGGATATAAGTTTTCATTGTTTAAATAAATTAATGCATCAAAGTATGAATTCCAATGTCCTACAGCATAAAATAAAACCATTACAGCGACAATCGGTTTTGATAATGGGAGGACGATCTTCCAAAAGAATTTGACATCCGAACATCCATCCATTTTTGCAGCTTCTAATAATTCGTTAGGAATGGAAGTCTCAAAAAATGTTTTAGCAACAATAACATTCCATACGGCTACAGCCTTTGGTAAGATTAATGCCCACATTGTATTAAGTAAGCCTAAATTCTTTACAACTAAATAGGTTGGAATTAATCCACCTGAGAAAAACATCGTCATGAGAAATAAAAACATAATCACGTTTCTTCCATACAAATCTTTCCTTGATAATGCATAAGCAGCCATTAATGTAAAAGATACATTTATAATTGTTCCCACAACCGTATAGATGATTGAATTCATATAGCCCAACCAAATCTTGCTATCTCTAAAAATTCGTTCATACCCTTCAAAGGTAATTTCTTTAGGTAATAACCATACCTTCCCGTCGTATATCATATTGGGATCACTGATAGAGGCAATTACGATAAAGTACAAAGGATAAATTACCAATATTAGAATAATCGCAACTAGAATAATATTAATTATATCGAAAACCTTATCTTCCTTTGATCGTCTTATAATCTTGCTTTTCTTCAAGGCTAGTAAACTCATTTTTTATTGTACCTCCCTGTTACCATAATCCTTGGCCAGATAATTTCTTCGCGAATTTATTTACTGCAACTAATAAAATTAAGTTAATCACTGCATTAAACAATCCTACTGCTGCAGCGAAGCTATATTGTGCCTGCTGCAAACCCATTTTATAAACATAGGTTGGGATAATCTCTGCAGCTGGCTGGTTCATTGGCGTTTGTAATAGGTAAGCCTTTTCAAAACCAATGTTCATAATGTTGCCAACTGATAGAATTAATAGAATAACAGCCGTCGGCATAATTGCTGGAATATCCACATGTAAAATCCGCTGCCACTTATTCGCTCCATCCATCACTGCTGCTTCATGTAACTCTGGACTAACACCTGCAAGCGCTGCTAGATAAATAATCGCAGCCCATCCCGTTTCCTGCCACACACCTGAAGCAATATATAGTGGTTTAAACCATTCTGGTTTTGCCATAAATGAAATTGGATCTCCACCAAACATAATGACGATATTATTAATCAATCCATTGCTTGAAAAGAATACATAAATCATTCCGGCTAATACAACCACTGATATAAAATGCGGGGCATACACTACGGTTTGAACAAAACGTTTGTATTTCTCACTTCTTATTTGGTTTAACATAAGCGCAAGAAAAATAGGGAGTGGAAATCCAACGATTAACTGAGTGACACTAAGGCCAAGTGTATTTTTAATAAGGCTCCAAAATTGATAGGAATCGAAAAAACGCTCAAAGTGCTTAAATCCAACCCATGGGCTTCCCATAATTCCTTTCGTTGCTACAAAATCTTTAAATGCAATTAATACTCCATACATTGGAATATAATGGAATACAATAAAATAAATTAACGCAGGTAAAATAAATAAGTAGAGCTGATAATTGTTTAAAACCTTTTTCAGTTTATATGTTTTTTTACCTTGAATAGGTGAATCGATTGCCGGATTTGCCTTACCTACCACATCCATATCATTACCTCACTTTCAATTAGTAAATTAACCTCTTTTATTAATATCCGTAGTCGTTTAGAATTTTTAGACACAATTGTTTTTTTCATATCATATAAGAATTACTACCTTTTAAGAAATCGATTTCTTGAATGTTCAAAAAAAAAATTATCACACACCTACTGTCGATTCACGAATGATCAACTCTAGAGGAAATTCTATAGGTCGTATTTCGCTAGAATCAATTTCATTTTCAACCAGTTTAATGATCGTTTCAATTGAAGTTGTGGCTATTTTATCAATTGGTTGGTGTATGGTTGTTAAATTAGGCTCGATAATTTTCGCAATAGGCAAATCATCAAACCCAACAACAGCTAAATCCTCTGGAATACGTACTCCGTTTTTCTTTGCTTCTGAAATAATACCTACTGCTACTTCATCACTTCCAGTAAATACGGCTGTAACCGGTTCCGGAAGAGACCTTAACCGATAAAAAATCTCTCTTCCACTTGTAATATCAAAAGCATTATTCATTATCAAAGAATCATTAAAAGTAAGGTTAAACTCTTTTAAGGCCTGTAAAAATCCTTCTTTCCTTTCAAGACCTGAACGACTTTCATTATCACTAATACAAAATGCTATACGTTTATGCCCTAATTTAAGCAAATGTTTTGCTGATAAATAGCCACCTTGCTTTTGATCTACTTTTACAATAGGGATTGCGGCGTCCGAATCTGTAAAATACTCATTACATAATATTATTGGACCATATTGTAAGTATCCTTTAATAAATTCCCAAGAATTACGAACTGATGCCATAACAATTCCATCTACTTGACGTGTCTTTAAAAGATCCAAAAAATTCTTTTCATCTTTTAAATCATGACGAGATTGACAGATTAATAGTTTATATCCTAATTTTTCAGCTTCTATTCCCATCGTTTGAACTAATCTACTAAAAAAAGGATTCGAAATAAGTGGAACAATAACGGCAAGGGTTTTTGTTTGTTTTATTCTCAAATTTCGTGCAGAAACATTGGGTGTAAAACCTAATTCATCCATCGCCTTAAGAACCTTTTGTCGAATCTCTTCATTAACGCTTGAATTATTGTTAATAACTCTAGATACACTTGCTCTTGATACGCCTGCAATTTTGGCTACATCAGAAATCGTTGTCATTTTGTCTCCCCTTTCTGGAGAAATCGATTTCTTTAACTAATTATAAGATATAAATTAAGCGTTTACAATCTTTTTTTGGAATTTTTTTAAGCCGGATAATAGCGCTTTATAACTACGCACTTCTAAGTATACCGCCTGTAATACCATACTTATTAAAGGTTGAATGGATAAAAAAGATTTATAATTAGAAAATAGAACCTAAAATCCACGTAGACGAAATGAAAATTATAGAATTTTGTCTCTTTTGGAAACTCTCGAAAGGTTGGAAAAATGGGACACGTTTGCGAAATTTCATTGTAATTATTTCTCAAATCGGAGCTTGGTCTTATAATTGGCATTGCATACTATTTGAGAAAAATAACAACAAAACCGATAGTAAATACTACCGGCTTTAACGAATTTCATTGGCGGTTCTTACAATCTCAACATATCTTGAAAGTTCCTCCTCAAGGTATTGGCTAATAAGGGAAACCATCTCTGAAGGGTTCTTTCCGTTCGTGTGATAGCTTGTAAAACAATTATAATAACGTTTACGGTCACCATATTTAATATTGATGGGAAGATAGCCCTCTTTCATCAGCTCATAATTTAAAAGCAAACGTCCAGTCCTACCATTACCATCAATAAATGGATGAATGGTTTCAAATTCCAAATGAAATATTGCCGTCCGTTCAACAACGTGGAGAGATGACAATTGCTCATAATGCATTATAAGCTGTTCCATTTGTACCGGCACAAGATATGGCTCAGGAGGTGTATGAATAGCCCCCATAATGGTTACTGGTACACGCCTGTATATTCCTCTATCCTCCCGTCTATCCATCAAAACAAGGCTGTGAATTTCCTTAATTACCTTCTCGGATATTGGAACTTTTTTCTGTACTAATTCCTCAACATATAAATAAGCCTCTTTATGACCCACTGCCTCCAAATGATCTTTCAAAGGCTTTTTATCGATTGTAATACCCTCTTTTATTATTAGGGCTGTTTCCTGTAGTGTAAGAGAATTACCTTCAATGGCATTGGAGTTATAAGTGAAGTTTATTAAAAATTCTTCTCTTAATCTCAATAACTCACCCTCGTTTAGAGGTCTATATGAATTTAACTGGTGTAACAGTTCTTCAATTTTTTTAAAAGTAACTATTTTTGATCCCTCTTCTCATTTCCGATATCTAATTTTCTATATACTGATATTATATCTTAATGTAGATCAAAAATACATTTTCTAATGTAAATTCAATCATTTCCAATTAAATTTTTTTATGATAAAATGATTCTAGAGATAGTTTATATATCAGTTTTTTGACATAAACTTATAAAGACCGCAGATGTTGCAGGATCTACGGTCTTACAATAGATTGCCTTAAAGGCGATCGACCTATAGAAAGTGGATGGTAGACCTCCAAGCTTTCCGGGCTCAAGGGAGGTCTACTTGTTTTTCAAGTAGGAAAGTAAGGCCAAGATGAACATGCCGAACATGAACATCAGAATTAAAGCGTCCTTTACTTCCATAGCATCACCTCCTCTCTGGAGATGAGCCAACCGCCCTTGATAGCCGATTCTATGTAACAATATTATTTCGCCGACAGTTATGTAGCCCTCATCATAAAGAAGAAACAGTTGCTCCCCTATATTAGCAAAGTTTTGTAAATCCCTCTGACTTAACCTATCAAATGGCGATGAATAAGAATTAAAAACAGAATTAACCACCTCAATTTTAATTCGCATACTCAAACGAATCTATTTCCGCTGGTGGGAATTTTATAACAAATAGTTTTTTACAATAATCTCGAAAATAGGACTCTAATTTTTATAATTTTCTCTAATGGATATATTATATTCCTTTATTTTCCTATAAATTGAACTTCTAGCAATACCTAATTTTTTTGCTGCTTCATTAATACTATGAGAGTTTTTAAGCACCTGTTGAATCAAAATTTTTTCGTTCTCCTTAATAGATAAATGATAACTAAGCAACTCATTATTTGTTCTCCTTTCTATTTTTTTATTAAAATTTTTGATTTCATCTGGCAAATGGTTTATTGTTAATTCTTCTTGATTCAATGACAGAATATAAGAACGCTCAATCACATTCCTAAGTTCCCGAATATTCCCTGGCCAATAATACGATTTAAGAACTGAGATCACTTCTTGATCTATCCTTTTTGGTCCATTGTTGTATTGGTTGTAAAATTGTTGTAGATAGTCTAATGCGATTAATTTAATATCATCGTTTCGATCACGTAATGGGGGTATTGTAATCGTAAATACATTTAATCGATAATAAAGATCTGAACGAAAAGAGCCTTGGTATGCAATCTCTTCTTTCAAATTTCGATTAGTTGCAGCTATAATTCTAACGTCAATCGGTCGTTCGATATGATCCCCAACTCGAATAATTTTTTTTGTTTCTACTGCCCTTAACAAACTCACTTGTATGTCTATAGGCATATCACCGATTTCATCCAAAAATAAAGTTCCCTTATTTGCAGCCTCAAACTTTCCTATGGCTCCTCCTTTTCTAGCCCCAGTATAAGCTCCTTCAACATAGCCAAATAGTTCACTTGCTACTAGCTCCCTTGGAATGGCTGCAGCATTAACCGTAATAAAAGGCCCATCTCTTCGCTTACTTTTTTCATGAATGGTTCGAGCCAAGACTTCTTTACCTGTACCTGTTTCTCCTAAGATTAGAATATTGGCATCTGATGTTGCAGCAATTTCTGCCATTTTTAATTGCTCGATAAATTTCTTATTCTTTGTTTTAATACGATGAAAAGTATATAACCCTTCATCATTTAATTGTTGTACAGCTTTATCATCCAATTTTTTCAACAATATTAAATAGACATTCTTGTTTGTTACTATTTTTTGTTTAGAAATTTTGTAAGATTTTTGTAACAGTTCAAAGTCTTTTTCATCTAGTAACATTTTTTCACCTATTAATTTCTTCGCTTTTTCATTTTTAAATAGTATGGATCCAGAATGGTTCAATACAATAATTGCTTCATTTCTCTCTTTGCCACACTCTTCTATCATTGCTTGCCAACTACTTTCTTCTTTATTTAAAACATTTATTTCGTTTGAGTATGGGCTTGGATATATTAATTCGTCTGATTTCCATACAATTGTAAATTGACCATTTTCGTTTGCTTTTCCAATATACATTTTACGTGAAATATGTTGATTCTGAATGTTAATCATTACTTTTCCACCAGGTCCTTCGATCGTTTTACCTTTTAAATAATTGATTAGTTCTGTATATTCTAGTGTCTTTATACTGACAATAGCATCCAATAACATTTTTACTCCTAGGTATGTATTAGTCATATTAGAAGAGATTACAATATCATCCCCGTACAATCTTTTAAACTTTTTAACATATTCACGATTAGTTACCTTATCAATGGATTGAAAATAACCAGCACAACTATAATGTCCAGTAAAAATTTTTGTAAAAGTCCCATTAATTTCAATTTCTGTCGTGATTGGACTAAAAATAGGCAATTTCAGAGGCTGGATTCCCATCTCGTAGTAAGTACGATAAAAGGGAATGATACTAGTGCCAACAATTGTTGATAATATAACATTTGGCTTATTTTCAATAATTTCTTGGAATATATTTGTAAATTGAGCGTAACCAAACGGCACATAATGTTCACCAACTACTTCTCCATTTAACTGATCCAAATAATCATGAACTTGCTGATTAGTGAGATGTGGATAAATATAATTGGTTCCTATTAAAAAAAACTTTTTCCCAAAATGAGAAATTATGTAATTTAACATCAATAATATTTGTTGATTAGGTACCTCTCCTGTATAAAAAACATTTGGATGAATTTCATATCCTTCATAAAGTGAGGGATAAATTAAAAGACAATGATATTCCTCTAAGATAGGTAAAACAGCTTTTCGACAGGCTGAAGTATAGCAGCCTATCATTAACTTCACACCCTTCTCTGCCAAATTTTTTGCTTCTTTCTTTGTTACATTTGGATCTGATTGAATATCTCTGACCTCAATCTCTAAATCAAAAGGTAAATGTGAATTTTTTTGTTTATACTCATCAAATGCATAAAGGGCAGCCTGATATTGCCCATATTCAGTGTTTGCCGTTGTCCCAGTTAATGAAAAAAGCAACCCAATTTTAATCTTATCCATTTCTATCCCCCCAAAAATGTCTTATTTTTAGACATTGTTTGAAATTGAGACTGTAAACTTTATTTAAATTATAACACAATATATAGTTATTATTTTGAATTTTTCTAATTTTCAATTTATTATTTCGTCTCTATTTTTAAAGACAAGTTGGCACAAATTTTGCTTATATAAAAAGTGAATTCATTAAAAGGGGGTGCTTAGTCTTACTTACTATAAACATAGTGAATATCATTCACTAAATCTAAATAAAAGAAAGGGGAAATAAAAAATGAGACATGGTGATATTGGAAATAGCCGTGATACTGTTGGAGTGGCTGTAGTCAATTATAAAATGCCAAGACTTCATACAAAAGAAGATGTTTTAGAGAATAGCCGTAAAATTGCTGATATGGTAGTAGGAATGAAATCTGGTCTTCCTGGATTAGACTTAGTTGTTTTTCCAGAGTATAGTACCATGGGTATCATGTACGACCCAGAGGAAATGTATGCTACAGCTACAGACGTTCCTGGACCAGAAACGGAAATTTTTTCGGAAGCATGTAGAAAAGCAAATGTATGGGGTGTTTTTTCAATTACCGGCGAAAAGCATAAAGATCATCCAAATAAAACACCTTATAATACATTAATACTAATCAACAACAAAGGTGAAATTGTTCAAAAATACCGAAAAATTATTCCGTGGAATCCTATTGAACCATGGTATCCCGGGGAACAAACATATGTAGTAGAAGGTCCGAAAGGATTAAAAGTTGGTCTCATTATCTGTGATGATGGTAACTATCCTGAAATTTGGAGAGACCTTGCTATCAAAGGTGCAGAATTAATCGTCAGAAGTCAAGGGTACATGTACCCAGCAAAAGAGCAACAAATCATGGTTGCAAAAACAATGGCATGGATGAATAACGTCTATGTAGCTGTGGCCAATGCAACAGGCTTTGATGGTGTATACTCCTACTTTGGACATTCGGCAATTGTCGGTTTTGATGGAAGAACGTTAGGTGAATGTGGAACAGAAGAAAATAGTTTTCAATTTGCCGAGTTATCAGTATCACAAATTCGAGATGCCAGAACAAATTGGCAATCCCAAAATCATCTATTTAAATTACTCCATAGAGGGTATACCGGAACTATCTTATCTGATGATGGAGATAAAGGAGTTGCAGAATGTCCATTTGAATTTTATAGAACATGGGTATTAGATGCAAAAAAAGCTCAAGAAAATGTTGAAAAGATTACTAGACAAGAAGTTGGTACAGCTGAATGTCCAATTGCCGGAATCCCACACAAACCATTAAAAAAAGAAGCAGGAGCTAATTGATCATTTATCCGGATCTTTTTATAGATAAGAGTCAGATCATTAAGTATTGAATTTAGTGTCTGACTCTTATTCTTACATTTTTTAAGAAAGGAAGGTGAAGGTTATGCCTTTTATCACCGATATGTTAACTGATATTGAGAAGAGTAAACAAAATTCTTCTATGAATATCTTGACCCAATCATCTCAAAAAATGTTATCAAAATCTCGATTTCGTTTTGATATAGAAAACGTCATGAAAGAAATAAGAACTAAAATTTTTGGGCAAGACAAAATTATCCAAAAAATAAAAAGTATGTTGGAGGTGGTATTGGCAGATATCACTGAACCTAACCGCCCTCTATTTATTGCCCTATTATTAGGACCAACAGGTGTAGGAAAAACAGAAATTGTTAAAACAATTGCTAATGCTATACATGGAAGTGATGACTATTTTAGTCGGGTAGATATGAATACATTATCCCAAGAACATTATGCAGCCGCTTTAACTGGTGCTCCTCCAGGATATGTTGGAAGCAAAGAAGGTTCCTCTATTTTAGATAAACAAAAAGTTGAGGGAACCTTTAGTAAACCTGGAATTGTTCTTTTTGATGAAATCGAAAAAGCCAGTTCTCAAGTAATTCAATCACTACTTAATGTTTTTGATAACGGCAAAATGGTAATGGCATCAGGAGAAAAAATTATAGACTTCCGTAATTCACTTATCTTTATGACGAGTAATTTAGGTTCTAAACAGATCTTTGAGTTTGCTGATCGCAATTTTTCAAATCTGTTCAGAAAGTTTTTATATTACTTAAATCCTAAGCTTTTCGGTAAAAATAGTCGAGTTATTATTCAAAAGATCGTTATGGAACAATTAGAAAAAAATTTTGCACCAGAATTCATAAATAGATTGGACGATATCTATATCTTTAATTGGTTAAACAAAGATACTTTATTTCAAATAGTTGATATTCAAATCAAAGAATTGAATCAACGTCTTCAAAAACACCAATGTCATATTAAGCTTGAAGCATCCGCAATTGAATATTTAGTAGAACAAGGATTTGATAAACATTATGGTGCTCGTGCTTTAAAACGTTCAATACGAAAAAATTTAGAAATTCCTATTGCAACTTTTTTAAATCATTCTTTACATCGAGGGGAATTTCAACATTTAGTTGTTAAAAAGAGAAATAATCAATTAGAAATAACAGAAGGTAATTAGTATAAAATGGAGGAGTGAAAATCATGGGAAATGTTGGATTGTTCTATGTTGGAGCTGTATTATTTTTGAACAGTTTTTTGCTTTTAGGAAAGATTCATGCTAAAAGTGCTGCAATATTCAACTTATTTATTGGTTTCATGCAAGTTGTTTTCCCTATTTTAATTCTTATTGAGGCAAATGGAGATAAATGGTTAATCTATAATACTGCTGGTACTTTTCTCTTTGGTTTTACGTACTTATTCGTTGGGTTTACGAATCTATTTCAATTAGATTCTACAGGAGTAGGATTATATTCTTTGTGGGTTGCCATTATTGCTGTTGCATACTCATTAATAAATTTCTTGTATTTTCACGACATAAAGTTTGGAATAATATGGATAATGTGGGCTTTTTTATGGGGACTATTTTATGTTCTTTTAGGTTTAAAAAAAGAAATTAGTATTTTTACAGGATGGGTAACATTTATAGAATCCTGGCTCACAGCAACTATTCCTGCATTTTTATCTATGATTGGCATTTGGGAAAATGTTAGTGATAATTTGGCTATAACTATTGGGATACTATTTTCCTTAATCGTAATTATCTTATTTAGAAAGACAAGCAACAATTAGTAAAAATATGACTAATTCCAGTGATTCTTAAAAGAACTAAATTTTTTATAAATACGATAAAGTTATACCTATTAAATTTTGGCTTACAAAAATGATAAACTATAATGTGCACATACAGTTGGACACAATTTCTTGAAAATAAGTTATGATATAAATATGATGAGTAAAAAGAGAAGAAATTGGACCTCTCAGGAAAAAGCGGAAATAGTGCTTGAGATCCTAAGAGAAGAAAATACATTGGTTTTGATGTAGATTGGTTTAAAAAAAAGCACAATCAGGTTTCACAAATGAGGAAAAAAGTCATTAATTGATTTTAAGGGTTCAAAGTTAACGATAAAACGTCAATGTAGCCTCATCAAGATCGACCGCTTATAATGTGCCGGTTGAAATTGCTCCATCACAAGACGAAATCAACATTAAGAATGTTATTGATAGAATCCACTATAAAGAGCCTTCATTTGGGGTTAGGCGAATAAGAAATGAACTGCATAAACTTGGATTCAAAGTAGGAAGACGTCTTGTAAAGCGTTACATGGAGGAAATGGACATTGTCGCATTCTATCCTGGTTCCAACCTTAGTAAGCGAGCGAAGATGGCTAAAACGTACCCTTATCTTCTTAGAAAACTTAATATCAACAGTCCTAACCAAGTATGGTCTATCGATATCACATACAGTACGCCCAGCTAGCTGAGTTCCTGCTATGGAATAAAGTTACTTGAGCATGTTGGAATGCATGTCCATTTATATTTACAGACATGCCCTTCTTCTGCTGTGAGAAGAAGTGAGCCGAAGCGGCGGTGACTTGCCGACACTGGCAAGGTGACGTAGTCCGCGGGAAAAGGGGCTTGCGGCGAAGCGGTTACGCCAAGATGAGGCTTAGCATGGGACGTTTGAGGAACACGAACCTATTAAACCGTATCTGAGGGTTGAAATGTCACCCCTGCCTACACCGCTTAACAGGCAGGTCGCAGACTGACTCCCGTTATTCGTATTGCTTTGAGCAACACTTAAATGGAGAGCCGGATGCGCTGAGAGGTGCAAGTCCAGTTCGGGAAGGAGAGGCAGGGAAATAATTCGACTACGCATTGTCTCTTACTTCACTCCACACCATAAAAAACGGTTGGTGTTATTTGGCTTCTTTTATGGACTTGCATTCCAAGAAAATTGTAGGACATTCATTCTCCCGATCCATGACAACAGATTTAGTCATCCATGCTTTAGAAAATGTGATAACAGCACAAAACACTAGAAAAAATTTAACCTTACATACCGATTTAGGTTCTCAATATACAAGTCATGAATTCAGAGAATATGTGAACACACATCTAATACTGCCATTATGGTTGAAGAGGGCATTGGTTATGCAGTAGTCCTTGATAAAATAGTGAATACGTCTAGTGATAGTAACCTTTGTTTTATACCGCTAGAGCCAAGACTTGAATCTGACTTAAATATTGTTTGGAAAAAGCATCAGGTTTTTTCCGATGCTGTTGATATGTTTTTAAAAGAAATTCAGGCGGAATTTTCGAATTCTTCGAACCGACGGCGGCCTCGGCAGCAGTAGGGTCAGGAAGATCCATTTTCACGATCAACAGATTTTCGTCATCACCATGATCTTTGACGACCTTATCGGTATTTGCCGAAATGGTAAATGTTAACCTGGCACCGTCTACCTTTATTATTTGGATAAACTTGATTTATAACCCGGTTACCACTCCCATATTTCCCATTTCATTGTAAGGATAACATTTGAATGATTGTTTTCATAACAGCATCTTCTTCATTTGTACGGGTAATGAAATTCGCAGCATCTTTTAATTCTTGCACAGCATTTCGAACAGCAAAGCTATAGCTAGCACGAGTCATGAGTTCTAAATCATTGTAACCATCTCCGAATGCCATTGTTTCTTCAGAAGTAACATTCAATAAACGTTGCAACTGTTCAACGGTAGTTCCCTTATGTACATTAGCGTTAGCAATGTCAATCCAAGCTGCCTCAGAAGCAACAATATAAGCAGACTCAAAAAACGGATTTAGTTTTTCTCTGGTTTCTATGCATCTTAATAAAGGGTCATGAATAGTGATTTTAACAAAATCATCTGTTATTTTATTAAAATCAGAGATTTGTCTTACTTGTGCATAGGACCTTCTGACAATAGCTGCTTCTTCATAAGGAGTGTTTTCTTTTATTACTGCCCCGTTCCTGGTACATGCAATAATGGTATGATCTAAGCTTATTTCCTCAAGTAAACGGATAATTTCAAGTCCTAATTTATTACTTATTAGCGATTCATAAACAAATTCTCCATTATGCTTGATACGAGTTGCGCTATCACCTAAAATCCAAAGATCATTTGCATCATTACCAAATAACTCTTCTACACGTTCACATTGCTTACCAGTAACAGGAGCAAAAACAACGCCTTTTTCTTTCATGATTTTTTTTACTTCCTTGTACAATTCCCTGTTAAAATCACCATTATTATTTAAGAACGTTCCATCCATATCAGTTAACACTAACTTAATCACATAATTTCTTCCTAAACTTGTATTCTATTCTTCGATTTGTTTAATTATTTTCGCTGGGTTTCCACCTACCACAACATTATCTGGTACATCTTTTGTTACGACCGCACCTGAAGCGATAACGACATTATTACCTATATTAACCCCTGGGTTTATAATAGCTTTCCCTCCAATCCAGACATTATGGCCGATATTTACCGGTTTTCCATATTCTACACCCGAAATTCTTTCTTTCGCATTTAATGGGTGAGTCGCTGTGTATATATGTACTCCTGGTGCAATAAAACAGTTATCACCTATTCGAATTTCACAAACATCCAAAAAAACACAATCAAAGTTAGCAAAGAAATTCTCACCAACATGTATGTTGTAGCCATAATCACATCGAAACGTTGGTTCTATGAATAAACTTTTTCCAGTTGAACCGAATAGTTCTTTTAATAGTTCAGTTCTCTTGTTTTCATCCGTTTCTAGTGTTTGATTGAATAATCTTGTTAATCTTCGAGCGTTTAATCTTTCTTTTAGTAATTCTGGGTCAGCTGGATTGTAAAGTTCACCATTTAACATTTTTTCTTTTTCAGTTTTCATTTTATATAAAGCTCTCCTTTTTATTATAATGAATAGTTAATTGGATATCATGAATTTCACACAAACAGGTTATGGAACTATGATGTCGACCTGTAATATGCTTAGCTTTCCAGTTTCAACATTTCTTCGGAATAAAACAAGATTACTTGATTCTTGATCGATGCTAAATACTACAATGCTATTATGTCCTCAATTACCAGCATAAATAAAACGGCCATCAGACGAGATGTGTATGGCACTGCCTTGATTATTTTTACTAATCGATAAATAAGTGGGATTTTCAATTTTATCAGCAACCTTTATATGTTCAATCTTTTCAGCTTCAGTATTGAGCGTAAAGGAATATATCCCCTCGCTATCCCCTTTTGTATAAGTACCAATATAGCCTAGAAATTTAGTCATATATTTACTCCTCCTTATGATATTTATCCAGGTATTCAATTTATATCCTTCCCTTAAACTGCTCCTTTTTCCAATAAACCTACCAGTTCTAAGCCTTTTAAGATCCCATTTTCATCGACATGTTTGGTGACATATTTGGCCACTTTTTTAACATCATCATGAGCATTTCCCATTGCTACACTGTGTTTTACGAACTTCAACATTTCAATATCATTTAGACCATCCCCAAATGCATATACGTTATCCATTGATAGACCTAAAAATTTCACTAACTCTTTTATACCTTTGGCTTTTGATCCACCTACTGGCATGACATCGACCGAAAATTCATGCCAGCGGACAAGTTCTAACTTTTTAAATTGTCCTTGATAATAAGCCTTTTCATCCTCTTCCGTACAAAAGAGTAAGGATTGATACACATCATGATGCTTGTAATACTCGGGATCAAAGATCGGTTCAGATTGAATCTTTAACGAGCCTATTCCATGATCGATATATAGGTGGGATTCAAAATTAGATCTCATCGCCTCGTGGTCTTCATAGATGATTGGATTGTTTACGCTTTTGGAAAGGTCAGTTAAACGATGGAGCTCTTCTTTATCTAAAGGATTAGTATATACAGCTTTTCCTTTATACACAACATATTGACCATTTAAGCTTATATATGTTTGAATATCTAATTCCTTGAGTAACTCCTGAAACATAAATGGCGCTCTTCCTGTTGCTATTGCGACATCATGTCCTAATTCTTGTAAACGATTAATAGCTTTTTTCGTAGAAATGGGTAACTGCTTTTCGTGATTCAATAGCGTACCATCAATATCAAAAAAGATTAATTGTTTTTCCATGCCTTAACCTCCATGTAGTAAATATAACTTTTACACTAAGTGTTTATTATATCACGATAGATCGCTCCGATTGATTTTCTATCATGATATTAATGCGAACAAAGGAGAAATTATATACATTTTAGGGTATCCTCCATATTTTATTTGTATTGTATAAAAGGATCATTACATAAAGTCATTGTAATGATCCTTTAACTATTACATCTATTTGTTAATCTTTTTATACATCTCAATCATTTCTATAACTAATTCAGAAATCGTTTCTGCACTCATCAATTGATCTTCTGCGTGCATTAAGATGAGAGAAACATGTAATTTTTCCCCACTAGCTTCTTTCTGAATTAACGATGAGTGAACTTTATGGCCTTCTATAAAATATTTTTTAGATTCATCGATCTTCTCTTCAGCTAATTTATAATCTCCATTTTTTGCTGCATAAAGAGCTTCCATAACCAAGCTTTTTGCCATTCCCACATTACTAATGATCGTAAAACCAATTACTTCCATATCTAGTGCAGTAGTTTCTTCAGCCACTTATTCCACTCCCTTTTCCCTTAAGAAATAATCATTTTTCACTTAACTTTTTTACCAATTATTTAGATTCTGGAAGCTTATTCCCCTTAATCAATTCTTGATACCAATAAAAGCTTTTCTTTGGAATACGTTTCATATCTAATAAATCAAAGTCTTCTCTGTTTACATAAATGAAGCCATATCTTTTTCTAAAGCCTTGGTGTGTACTCACTAGATCAATTGCAGACCATGGACTATAGCCGAACACTTCTACGCCATCTGTAATAGCTTCTTGAATTTCTTTAATGTGATCTTGATAAAATTGAATGCGAACATCATCATTGATTTTGCCATTTTCATCGATGCTTTCATATAAACCAATCCCATTTTCTGTTACAATCATTGGTAAATGATAGCGATCGTAAATTTGTCTTAAAGTAATACGGAAACCTACAGGATCAATCGCCCATCCAAAAGGTGTTTCTGGTAGATTTGGATTGTATTCACCTTGATATACACCTGGTTCGCTAATCACTTTTTGTTGGTCGACCTTATCCGTTTTTACTGAAGCAGTTGGATCGGCAGCCGATACAGTCGTAGAGTTATAATAGTTAAATGCAATGAAATCTGGTTTTGCTGCTTTTAATGTTTCCATATCTCCTTCTTCGATTTTAGGAAGGGCATTACGCTCTTCTAAATAAGACCATGCGGTTGGGTTGTAAATACCTTTCACAGCCGCATCTAAATATAACCAGTTACGTATGGCAGTCCAGTTTTCTGCAGCTAGACTATCTTCCGGTTTACTTGATGCAGGGTAAACATTGGAAATATTAGGTGCTGGGCCGATTTTCGCACTTGGCAGCATTTTGTGGCAAAGAATCATCGCTTCAGCCTGTGCTAGCAACATATGATGGTTCTGCTGGTAAATCTCTTGTAGGCCATAGGCAGTAGAAGTTCCTAGTATATTACCATGTAAAATCATCATATTTTGTTCATTAATCGTTAGCCAATATTTCACGCGATCTCCAAAGTTTTCAAATAACACTTTTGAATAGTTTCTAAAATCTTCAATAATGGAACGATTGGTCCAACCGCCCTCTTTTGCTAATGCTAATGGTAAATCAAAGTGAAACATGGTTACAATCGGTTCAATGTTATATTTCAATAATTCGTTAATCAATCGATTATAAAAATCAATACCTTTTGGATTTACTTCGCCTCTTCCTTCAGGAATGACGCGAGACCATGCAATTGAAAAACGATATGCTTTCAATCCCATTTCCGCAAATAATTTCACATCTTCTTCCATATGGTGATAATGATCACTTGTTACTTTAAAGTCTGTTGTATTTTCTGGCGGTGTTAACACATCTTGTGTAGAAGGTCCCTTACCATCTTCGTTCCATGCTCCTTCCACTTGGTATGCTGAAGTGGAAGCACTCCACAAGAAATTTTCCGGGAACGGTTTTAACTGTTTATGATACATATGCATATTCTCCTTTTTAGTAAGATTATTTAAGTGAATCAATTTCATAATTCCTATTTTTAAAAAAGTGTAGACTATCAGAATTTCTATTTTTGAAATTTTTTAAGCTACCTTCTGATTAAGCTGTTGGTTTATGCGGTCAATCGCTAACTTCGAAGCATTATATACTAATACAGATAGATCAAAATGAAATTTTGCTTTTCTTCCAGTGCGGTAACGCACATTATTTAACTGAAAATATTCTTTTAAATAGGCGTTTACTCTTTCAACGGCTGTTCTTTCTTTATAGATTTGTTTCCATGCAACAGATCCACGAGCTGGTGCACTATATCGACGTAAATCAGTGGTAATCTTAACTTTGTAAACTTTTTGACACAATGAATCTTCGGATAGTGGGCAATCCTTGCATTCTTTTGGTCTCGTGTATTTTAACGTTTCATATTTTGCATCATAGCTGTCATACCGATAGGAATATTCTCGCACACAAGTAGGAGCAAAGTTTTTATCAAAACCTAACGGTTCTGGTTCATTTCTCTTGTTATAGGCAATGATGGATTGCCTACCCAGTTGGTAAACTTGCTTATATATTGCTGGTGAATCATAGCCAGCATCCATTGTCACATAATCAAAATGGAGCTGTGGTAAACGTTCTTTCAATCCTTTTAATAGAGGAATGGCAGCTTTACCATCATTTAAATTACCTGACGAAAATAGAGACTGTAAAATATATTGGCTTTTTGTACTTACAGCAAGATGCCCTTTATATCCAAACCAAAATACGTTCTTACCTTCGCTATTTTTTTTGATTCCCCATTTAGGATCTATTGGAATAAGGGAACGAAGCTCATTAATAGATGCGTCTAATTGTGCTTCAATGGTTTTTTCGTACAAAGAAAGATTTGCTTCTTTATCGGCTTTTTCTTGTAGCCATTTTTCTTTTTCTTCTTTTGATTTGCGCCCGCCTTTTTTAGATGGAACTATTGAATCCTTTTCTTTAAATGGTGCATGATCCCTTGCTTCAATATGAGTTGCATCAATAGCTACGGTGTTATCACTAATAAAGCCTTCAGTAATCGCTTGAGTTAGAAGCGTTTCCTCTACACGTTCCATCACATTACTTTTAACAATTTTTTTAATCATTCTTGAATAGGAAGATTCCGAAGGAATCCAATCGGAAAATAAAAATCCGCAATCCAAACGAAATACAAAATCGTTTTTTAGCCGCTTTACAAGATCTTTTATGGTTGGGATGCGTTCAGTAATTCTAGCCACTAATGAGTAGATCATTCCAACATAATTGAGCTTTACAGGTGAACCAACTCGAGATCTTTTTGAAAGAACAGTTAAAATTGGTTCTATATCAATTGTTGAAAAAATTGCATCAAGCCGATGGGTAGGTTCTAAATCATATAATTCTTGTAGTCCAAATAGACCTCCTTGACGTATAATAGGCATAGGGAGTCACCTCCAATCTCTTAAAATTTGTTCGTACTTATTTAATTCGAGATTTTGGGGAGGTACTCCTTTTTTTTATACCTTTAAACCCTTACGGGTTAAGACTTTTCAAATATGAAATTGATTCAAGTAAAAAAACTTTTGTTAGAATAATCTTTTATGCAGCATTTTCTTCTTGTTCTTGTTTTAATGCCATGCGGTCTACTGATTTGAAGAACGGATAATAAATCGCCATCGAAATTATAATTTGAACAATATTTAATAAAGCACCCTTCCAACCACTTAAAAGAAAACCTGCAATAATTGGTGGAGTTGTCCAAGGAATGTTAGCCCCGTTTGTGAATGGAACTAAACCAGTTGCCATTGCAAAATATGCGACAACAGCCATTACTAACGGTGTAATAATAAACGGAATAATCATAATCGGATTTAATACGATTGGAAGTCCAAAAGTGATTGGTTCATTAATATTAAAGATTCCAGGCCCGATTGCTAATTTACCTAATGCTTTATATCGACTTGATTTTGCAGCTATCAAAAGTAAAATCGCCAAACCAAATGTACTTCCAAAACCACCGATTTTCATAAAGTTTGAATAAAATTGATAGTTAATAATGTTCGGGATTGTATCTCCTGCTGCATAAGCTGCTGCATTGTCAGCTGTTAACGCTAACCAGATTGGATGCATAACACCGCCGACTACGTTTGAACCGTGAATACCAAATGCCCATAATAGAGCTTCAAATACTGTTATGAGTAGTGTTGCTGGCAGTGTACTTCCCAAGTTTGTTAATGGTATTTGTAAATAATGATAAATGAATGTTTGTACTGTGCCAAAGCTTGTGAATGAAAAAGCAATACGAATGACATTAAAAACGATAATAACGAATAATGCGGGAATCAATGCAGAAAATGAACGAGACACATTCTCTGGAACTGAATCAGGCATTTTGATTTTCCAGCCTTTTTTATCCACAAAACGAACAATTTCAACAGCAAGTATAGCTGTAATCATTCCTAAGAATAAACCACTAGAACTTAAACTTACAACTGGAATACCAGAACTACCATCCTCGAACTTAACAAATGGTGTCAAAAGTAAAAATGCTACTAGTACCGATGTAATTGCTGAAACGCTATCTAATTGATACGTTCTTGCAAGACTTCGTGCCATTGCTACAATAACATAAAGCGTCATAACATTCATGGTTACATAATATGGAGCGGTAAAGTATGTTGCCCAGTTTTCCCCTAATAAAGATGCCATAAATTCTGGATATCCGCTAATTGGAAGGTTGGCTAGCAATAAGAAGATAGAGCCGATAATTAAGAGTGACATTACGCCAAAAAAGCCATCTTTGATTGCCGTAATATATCGATTGCCATCCAATTTAATAGCTAATGGTGCCATTTTACTTTCTAATACTTCGAGCAATTTTTCCATATTTTAAACCTCTTTTCCTTTTAAATTTTTACTGAGAAAGGTTTGTGATCTAAAATTGGTGTGAGATTATTTGTTTTCAATTAAATTAATGGCTTGTTCAAATACTTTATCCCCATTCATCATTCCATAATATTGCATGTTAATTGCATCAATCGGAATATTTTTACCTGCTAATTTAGATTCAAATTGACTTTTCATAAACTTCACTTGTGGAGCAAGCAATAATACGTCAATTTTTTTATTTTCAAGAGTAGTTTCTATTTCTGATGCGGATATGGCAAAAATGTCTGCTTCTACACCTTTTGTTTCAGCTGCTTTTCTCATTTTTGTTACCAACAAGCTTGTACTCATTCCTACTGCACAAACTAACATAATTGTTTTCATATCTAATCCCTCCTAATTGATTGTATTATTTAATTACCTTATGATCTTATTTTAAAATGTAAGCGTTTTATTTTAAATCGAATGATTTTCCGTTGTGTAACGGAAACGTTTACAACCATATACCTAAAAAAACAAAAAAGCCGACTACATTTTCGTAATCGACTTCTTGAATCTTTAATTTTCATGCAAAATCTTAATAATTTCGTTGACTGATTGACTCTTAATGATTTTTTGAACGATCGTTTTATTCTCTACTACTTTAATTAGTTTTTGATACATGTTTTCTAGGTTCCCCTTTGGACCTTTTTGAATATTTAATAAACATACAACTTGAACCATCTGATTACCATGCCAGAGAATAGGATGTTTAAGCGTGCAAAGTGTCCAAAATGTTTCTTCCGTCACTGGTGATAAAGGATGAGGAATAGCAACTAAGTTCCCAAAACTTGTTGGCGCCAACGATTCTCTTTCTAAGACCAGTTTTTTATACTCGTTTGTTACAAGCCCTTGTTTATATAATTCGTTACACAAAAAGCGAATAACACTTTCTTTATCTTCTAGTTCTTGATGAATAAATACTCTTGAAGGATCTAAATAAAGTGACAATCCATCTTGATTATCCTTATAGAGATATTTCTCAATCCGATTAATATCTTCATCCCCCAAAAAAGTATTTACAACTTGAACGGGTATACCTAAGTCTTCTTTAATTGGTATTGTGCTGATAATAAAATCAATTGAAGATAAATCATATTCGACAAGCTTATAATAATTGATCGAAGCGACGATTTCCAGCTCATTTTCAAATAAATGCTGTAAACGGTAATAAAGCAATTTGGCACTCCCTACTCCTGAAGCACATACGACTATCACTCTTTTTACTTTTTTATGCTTGCCTTTCATACGTTCCAACGCAACCCCAATGTGTAATGCAATATAAGCAATTTCATGTTCACCTGGTTCTATGGATAAATATTCTTCAATACATTTGCTTGCAAGTACAGCTCCCTCAAATGCACTAGGGTACTTGATCTTAATTTCATTTAAAAGAGGATTTCTAATATTCATTTTATATCTTAGCCTATTCATAGCAGGGCGAATGTGTAATGTTAACGCTTGAATAAATTCAATATCGTTTTCAAAATCCCAATTCAATTCAGTTCGCAATCTTTTTAACATGCACTGAACAATACTTCCTGCCTCATCAAACTCGCTAAATTCCGTTAATTCCTTTTTATGCAATAACTTCGTGCCTAACAGATGGACAATAATATAATCGATCTCTGATTCTGGAAAAGTAAGCTTTGTATAGCCCTGAACCTCTTCAACGATTTCTTTTGCCACAATTTTTTCAAAGGGATATTCTTTAGTAAAATGATCCTTTAAGTGTTCGATTATAAACCCTTCCTCAATTCTTTTGCATGCTATCGCTATATGAATAGCCAAATTTCCTAGTGAAATATCTGAGATTTCTACTTTATAATGATTTACCTTTTTGATAATAATCTCTTTAATTTTTTCAAACAATTCTTGATCTAACAGTTGAGAAGACTCTTGATCAATGCTGATATCACTATGGCGGTTAAAAATGTGATTGGACAAGCATAGCCTTCTCATATATTCGTCACCTTTAACCATTGTCCCATAGTGAGGTCGATTCACTAATTTTAGATTATATTTTAATAAAATTTGCCGAACAATCTTCAAATCATTTTGTATTGTTGATTTTGATACAAACATTTCATCTTCAAAATTCTCTAATTTGATTGGTTCTTTTTCTAATAATAGCTGCTTTAATAAATAAATAACCCGATCATTTTGATTTGAAAATTCATTTGCTATTTCATCCTTCGATTCATTTGTCAGCTGGCTAAATATGGTTTCAAATAATGTTTGGTCAAGAATCTTTAATTGATACCCCTTACCACGAATAGATTCAATAGATATGCCTAATTTTGGACATTCTGGTTGAATTGCTTTTATCTCATTCCGAATCGTTCGATCACTAAGACCTAATTCTTTGGCAATCCATTCTGATGTAACAGGCTTCTTTGCTTCCATTAACGATAACAGAATTTCTATTTGACGTTTTGAAAACATCTGTATACCTCTTTTCTACATCATCATTCTATAAACATAGTAGCAGGGTCACTTCACTTTTCGATGATTTCTTTATTCATAATTTTAACATTTTTACATTACTGTCACCATCATTGATGGTGTTAAGATAATCGGTTATACTATGTTGGGAATTATTGATATTATTGTTTCTAGCGTACAATATTAAAAATGTAATATTTAAGGAGAAGAATTCGATGAAGGTTGTCGGGCAAATTAGGTTTATCCAGTGTAATTACAGCCAGTATTCTAGTAGATATAACCAACTTCTTAATGGTGAGACACCAAATGTATTTAATCCTGTATTGCCGAAAGATCCTAATCTCAACAGAAGACTATGAAATCGAGCTGAATGAACAAACAAATACGAATAAATTATATTATGAACTGTCGGTGTTTAACGAAATCTATAAGAAAAAAGATTTCAAGCATTGCTATGATTTATTAGATTATAGCTATTCCGTTATGAAAGTATTAGATGCTGCAAGAAAAGATGCTGGGATTGTTTTTGCGGCTGATAAATCTACTATTTAAAACGAGAATAGGGTGTACCTAAATAATTTAGGACACCCTATTTTTTAAACTTGGAAATTTAAGCGATATTTCCTTTCTCACTGCCATATATGTTAAGACCGAGTAGCATTTCTTGTTCATTTACAGCCTTTTTTGAAGTTGTTGTAACCTCTTTATAATTCGATGAATTCGTTACAATGATTGGTGTTACAACTTCATACCCTGCTTCTTTAATTTTATCAATATCAAATTCTACTAGTAGGTCGCCAACTTTTACTTGATCACCTTGTTTTACGTGAGAAGTGAAATACTTACCTTCTAGTTGAACCGTATCAATTCCAACATGGATTAAGATTTCTGCTCCATGATCTGAAACAAGACCAATCGCATGTTTTGTTTTGAAAGCAACTGAAACGGTACCATTGACAGGCGAAACAACTCTCCCAGATTTTGGTTCAATCGCAATTCCTTTGCCCATTGCTTCTGATGAAAATGCTGAATCTGGAACTTTAGATAATGCAATCACTTTGCCATCTAGCGGACTAAATACTTTCTCATCGGATTTTTCTTTTGTTTCTTTTGGCGCTTTTATAGGTTCATCTACTTCAACTGGATCTTCAAACCCTAAAATGTATGTTAATGTTGCTGAAACTACGAATGCTACTACGATGCCAATGATTAGACCCATAAATCCTTGTCCGCCAGGGCCGTAGAATATTGGCAGTGTTAAGAGTCCAGGTGCACCGGAGGCAAATGCTTGAGTTCCAGCTTGGCCAATAATCGCTCCACCAACAGCCCCACCAATAATCCCTGCAATAAATGGACGTTTTAATCGTAAGGTTACACCATATACGGCAGGTTCTGTAATTCCAAATAGCGCAGTAATTGTAGTAGATCCTGCCAATGCTTTTAACTTTTTATTCTTCGTTTTAAGAAAAACCCCAAACGCTGCACCTGCCTGTGCAAAAACTGATGCTGTAGCTGCTGGCTTAACCCCATCTCTTCCGTAAACGGCAATGTTATTGATAAATACTGGAATCAAACCCCAGTGAACTCCAAATATAACAAGTAACTGCCAACTAGCACCTAATAAAGCACCAGCCAACATCGGATTAAATCCAAATGCTGCGACTAGACCAGCTGCGATCGCATTCCCGATATTAACACCAATTGGCCCAAAGACAATTAAAGTTAGAGGAACCATAACAACTAGAGAAATTAACGGTGTAACAAAATTTTTTACACTTTCATGGATATACCGATTACATACTTTTTCAAGCTTACTCATTACAATGACAGATAAAATAATCGGTATAACAGTAGATGAGTAACTCATCATCGTTACAGGAATACCAAAGAACGTTGTGGCAACACCTTCCGCCTTGAGATTCACAATGGAAGGATATAGCAATGCACCTGCGATGGTTAATGCAGTAAATACATTTCCTTCAAATTTTCTAGCGGTTGTTACCGCTAACAATAATGGTAAGAAATAAAACAAACTATCAGCTGCGGCATATAATATGATATAAGTTGTGTCAGTGTTATTTAACCAACCTAGATTACTTGCAATTAATAATAAACCTTTTAAAATCCCGGCTCCTGCCATTACTCCGAGCAATGGAGCAAAAATACTAGAGATTACGTCTACAATACGTCCAAATAAATTTCCCTTTTTCCCTTCTTTTGAACCATCTGTTCTTTTAGAATCGCTTAATAGATTAGATATTTTTCCTAATGCATTGTAGACCTCTGGAACAGTATTTCCAATAACGACTTGGAATTGTCCACCACTTTCTTTAACAGTGATGACCCCTTCAGTATTTTCCAATTTTTCTTTGTTTGCTTTTGATTTGTCTTTTAAAACAAAACGTAAGCGAGTTGCACAATGAACGACTGATATAACGTTCTTCTCACCACCTACTAGCTCTAAAATTTCTTTGGCTAATTTTTCGTAGCTCATAATTACACCCCCAAGGTTTTTTATTTTGGTAAAAAAAAACCTAAGCCATCAAAAATAGTAGACAATTTTGCCTAACCTATTTTCGTGACTTAGGTTTTGCCTGAATGAACAGTAACAATCCTAAATGTTAATTTATTCATTTTTTTACTATATTTTCATTATATCTTAATGAATCCATTTTGTCAACGCTATCATTTTGAAATTCTACTTATCTATTTTTTGTAAACTAATTTTAAGATTCTTTTCTATTAACTACCCGTTCAATATGAATCGTTAAATATAGCATTTCTTCATTCGTTAGATCATGGTTATATTCTTTTTTAATATAATCCTTAATCTTTTCAGTACATCTTGCTGCTTCTTTATGCTTTTGTTTAATCATTATATATAAATAATCATCATCGTTTTCATAATGGGTTCCTTTAAAAACCCTTTGGGCGAAAAACTTTAAATGGGTAATAAACCGATAATAGTTTAAAGAATCTTCATCGAATTCCACTTTAAAATGATACTTGACGATATTAATGATTTGTTGAATGAATTTAGTAATATTCATCGTATTTGTAACATCTTCATTCATTTCTGCAGTAATGATATGAATAGCGATGAAACCTGCTTCATCTTCAGGTAAAGAAATATTAAACTTTTCATTTATTTGTTCTAATGCTTTTAATCCTATTAAAAATTCTTCTTTATAGAGATGCTTAATTTCCCATAATAATGAATTTTTTATCTGTGCTCCTTTTTGATGCCGTTCCATTGCGAAATTAATATGGTCAGTTAAAGAAACATAAATGTTCTCGTTTAAATTTTTTCCTAATATGTTTTTGGCATATTGAATAACTTCTTCGACTACAACCATTAGCTCAATAGGAACTTCACGAAGTAGCATTTTAAAGTTATCCGATGTTTGTTTATTCTTCAAAGCAAAGATTTTTTGAATCTTCTCTTTTTCCACTTCTTCACCAGGTTTTTTCTGAAAAGCAATTCCTCTTCCCATAATAACTAATTCTTCACCATTTTGAATAACGCTTACAACATTATTGTTAATAACTTTTGCTATTTTCATAGGATTTCCCTCCTCTCTTTACTGATTGCAAACGATTTAATAGATTTATGAAAAAAATCTTTTTGAATAAAAATAACCTAAGTCATAACTAAATAAATAAGATCAGTTTTGATCTTAAAAAATTTAGTGACTTAGGTTTTGCCTGCGTACCAGTAACAACCCTAAATAATATTTATTAATTTGATTTCAGTATACCTTCACTTTTAGACAGTGTCAACGCTTTCATAAATTTTCCCCATTTGACTCAATCACGCTTTTATACCAATAGAAGCTTTTCTTTTTGATTCTTTTTAACGTTCCTTTTCCTTTATTGTCACGATCAACGTAAATATAACCATATCGTTTTTTCATTTCACCAGTAGAAGCACTAACGATGTCAATCGGCCCCCAACTTGTATAGCCTATAATCTCAACACCATCTTGAATTGCTTCAGCCATTTCTGCGATGTGTTGCTTTAAGTAGTCGATTCTATAATCGTCGTTGATCTTTCCATCCTCCGTTACTTCATCAACCGCGCCTAGTCCATTTTCCACAACAAATAAAGGCTTTTGATAACGGTCATACAGTTGGTTTGCCGTGATGCGGAAGCCTTTTGGATCAATTGTCCATCCCCATTCAGACTTTTCGAGATAAGGGTTTGAAACTGAGCCAAATACGTTACCACTTGTCATATTTTTAATAACTTCCGGATCGGTACTCGTTGTACGACTTGAATAATAACTAAATCCTATAAAATCTACAGTATGATTCTTTAAAATTTCTTCGTCTTCCGGTTTCATTTCGATATTCAAATGATGATCTTTGAAGAAACGTTTAGCATACCCAGGGTACTTCCCACGTGACTGAACATCGATAAAGAAGTAGGATTCACGGTCTTTTTCGAGGGCATGAAATACATCTTCTGGATTACATGTATAAGGATAGAAGGTACCAGCAGCTAGCATGCAGCCAATTTTTGCATCTGGAATTATTTCGTGACATGTTTTTACAGCTAATGCACTCGCTACGAGCTGATGATGTGCTGCTTGGTATTGAATTTGTTTTTTATTCCCTTCTTCTTTAAAAATAAGGCCTGCTGCTAAGAATGGTAAATGTAAAAGCATATTAATCTCGTTAAAGGTCATCCAATATTTTACTTTATCTTTATAACGGCTAAAAACAGTTTTTGCGTATCTTTCAAAAAGATAGACAAGCTCTCTGCTTCTCCAGCTTCCGTATTTTTCAATTAAGTTCACTGGTACATCAAAGTGTGCTAAAGTTACGACTGGTTGAATGCTGTTTTTGAGCAATTCATCAAATAGATCATCATAAAACTTCAAGCCCGCTTCATTTGGTGTTTCATCTTCGCCTGTTGGAAAAATACGTGACCAGGCAATAGAAACACGGAGTACTTTAAAGCCCATCTCAGCAAATAAAGCAATATCCTCTTTATAGCGGTGATAGAAGTCTATCGCTTCATGTGATGGATAAAATTCATCTTTTAGAGGCTTTAAAGATGGAACATAACCTTTCATTATATCTCTTCTTTTATCCCCAGTTGGTAATAGATCGACATTAGTTAATCCTTTACCATCTTCTAAATAAGCTCCTTCAGATTGATTAGCAGCTATAGCTCCTCCCCATAAAAAATCCTTTGGAAATGTGTAATTTGACATGAATAACACGTCCTTTCTTAAATGATGGATAGACTAAGAAAAGTTAAAATTTCACATTTAGCAAAAAAACCTGATTTGTTTTGAACACACGTCTAGTGTAATCAAAATAAATCAGGTTATGCCCTATCGGTAACATTCCTAAAAATAAACATATAATTTACTTATAAATCTAACAGTTAACCTTTGTGGTGTCAACAATATATCCACCTTTTATCAATATATCTAAACCTAACAAACCATTAATGTCGTGATATCTAAATGACGAAAAATCTAGAGAAACATTATTTATTTGAAATTCCCCAATTTTACATTGGCAAGTCAGCTTCAGCGAAGCCTTTAATTTTTCATATTCGTTAATATCGACAATCGTTTCTGAAAATAGTTCAAAATCATATCTGGTCTTAAAAACTTTTTTTACATGAAGCTTTAAATAATTATCCTCTGCAAAATCATTCTCCACTACTTTCTTAACTGTTTATATAGTTCGCCAATTAACCGTATGATCAAATAAACTAGAATAAAAAAGGATTTAAAAGCAATATATATACCAATTAAAATTATAAACGTATACATAATTATTTTAAATAGATGATATAACCTTTTTAATACGCCCATTGGTGTTATTTTCAAATTGTTTATCTTCTCTGTTTCCCCTAGTTCTACATATATTTTCTTTAGCTCGGATCTTAACTTTAAATTTAAAGGTTGAATTTTTAATTTTAATTCAAATTTATCAGCGATATGTCTAAGATAGTTTTTGGCTTCCATATTAGAAGAATTTATTTTCAAATTACTTAAGAACAGTTTTTTAGCCTTATGCCACCATCTGAGTTTAAAATATAATTTAGCTAGAAGCATACTTACTTCTAAATCGTTAGATCTACGAGATAGAATATACTTACATAGCTTAATAGCTTGAAAGGTTTTATTATAGTTATACAGTATTTCTGCTTGATAGAAATACACTTCCATATCATCGGGATTGATCCGAATTGCATCTCGAAATACTGCAGCTGCCTTTCTCTTCTTTTTTATACCTAAATAATATTCTCCCTTCATACAAAGTAATTCAGGATCCTTAGGAAAGATTTCATAGGCAAGTGATATGTAGTGCTCAGCACTTTTATAATTTTTTTCAAGGAGTGCCATGAATGCATTTTCTCTATAATTTAAATATTCTTCATAATCAATTTGCTGATTCTCTTTAAAATAGGAATAGCGGAGCCCTCTATCTTGACTTATCTGTTTAAAAAGATAGTCAATAAATGTTTCTGGATATCCATCATAGAGATCATTTTCCAGCTCGATCCAATTAAAATTTCTATTGAAAAGTTGCCATATATTTTTGGGGAAATGGTGGTGATCCATTAAAAACACTAACATTTCCCTGTTTAAAAATTGTCTATGGTTAAGATCCCACATTACCTCATCATTCAGAAGTTCTTTCCAATTCTCTTCCTGAATGCGAGAGAAGAAATCATGATATAAAGCTTCTACTTTTTGCATAAAAGCATGAACAGCCTGTTCATGCTTAGGGTTTTCATCAATAAAATCATCAAAAAGATCAACAGTAATAGGATTACTAAAAATATTTTCTGGGATATTTGTTTCTGTTATCAAACCGGTATTTTCGGTATCTATTGTTTTATGAAGTTTAAAATTCTCTGCATACTGTAAAGCACGATCATAAGCTTCTCTCAACTTTTGAAACCCTTGTGGATTATCCTCAGGATGATATATTTTTAATTTTTTTGCATATGCTTTTTTTATTACAGAAATTTCATCAGTAGGATTAATTTCTAAAATACCCCAAAAATTCATTAATAATCAAGCCACCCATCCATTTGTTCAAACTTATCTTTAATCTCTTTAGCCATTTTCTTAATTTCTCTCTCATTTTGACGAGAAAGAACATTTTCAAACTTTTGCAGTAATTCACCTATATACTCACGTTTTTCACCCAAGGATTCTTCATATAGGCGTTCCCCTTTAGCAAGAAGTAGCCTGTTTTCCATTTTGTCCCTAGGATGGATTTTAATATCTTTCAAAAGGTTTAATCTCTCTTCTATTTCTTCCTTCGACATACTTCCTGGACTTTTTTCAATTACAACCCGATTCTTCATTCCATTACTGATAACAGTTACCTCAACTTCTAATATTCCATTTATATCATAGGTGTAACGAACATCAATCATTTCTTTTCCTGCCTCAGCAGGCGGAACTTTAATATCTAATTCTCCTAATTTAATATTGCCTTCTACACGACGACTTTCTCCTTGATAGATTTCAACACGTATTGATGTCTGATTATCTTTTATTGTGAAAAGACGTTCTACCCGGCTTACAGGAATCGGTGTGTTACGCTCTATAATCGGTAAAAAATATCCAGGCTCGAACTTATCTCTTTCTATTTCTTTTACAATCTCTACTCCAAGTGTATATGGGCAAACATCAGTTAATATAATCTCATTTAATGCTTCATTTCTCTCTTTTAAGGCAGCTTGAATCGCAGCTCCCAAAGCAACTGCTTCATCTGGATTGATATTAGAATAGGGTAGCTTCCCAAACATTCTGCTCACTGCTAACTTAATTACCGACATTCGGGTTGCTCCACCAATAAGGATTACTGCGTCTAGTTCCTTCGGTGTAAGTGAGGCATCTCTTAATGCACGCTCAATAGGATGACGTATTCTTAATAAAAGTTGGCTTGCTAGTTTTTCAAAATCAGCTCGACTTATCATTTTTTCATAAGTTTTTTCTTCCAGAGTTAGACTCATTTTTCCAACGTTATCCTTACTAAGATCACGTTTGCAAAGTTCCGCCTGTTTATAAAGAGCTGACCGTGCCTTTTCATTTAGGAACTGAACATCAATTTTCTCACTATCTATAAAATAAGAGACAAGAAGATTGGTAAAATCTTCTCCGCCAAGAAAATTATCCCCGGATATTGATTTTACCTCCATTACCCCTTCAAACATTTCTAAAATAGAAACATCAAAGGTTCCACCACCTAAATCAAAGACAATAAATTTGGTTTCTGATTCTTCTTGGTGAAGTCCATAAGATATAGCTGCTGCAGTAGGCTCACTAATCAAACGCTCCACCTTTAATCCAGCAAGCTCTGCAGATCTTTTTGTTGCTTTTCTTTGTGCATCATTAAAATATGCGGGAACACTAATAACCGCTTCCTGTACTTCATGTCCCAAAAAAGCTTCAGCATCTGCTTTTAGAGATTTTAGTATAAATGAGGATAGTTCTTCTGGTGAAAAAGTATAATTGCCTAAATTAAATCGTTTTTCGGTTCCCATATATCTTTTAAAATTAGAAACCGTTAAATGTGGATGAGTAATTAGACGTTCTTTGGCAATTTCCCCTATAAGTATTTCATTATTTTCATCAATGCTGACTACTGATGGTGTGAGATTAGAACCAAGTACATTTGGTATAATGACTGGGCCATTGTCACTCCAATAAGATACAAGGCTGTTTGTTGTTCCCAAATCAATACCTATTGTTGTCATTATAATTTCTTCTCCCCCTTCCGCTTCCGGCGACCAAGGGGCGTATGCCCCGATGCGTGAACATAGTGTTAGCTGAAGTTCTTGTGTTGTTTATTGTTTCATTTTCAGTAAAATACAGCAAAAATAATTGCAGATTTAAGATTGTCAATACCAGTTGCTGATTTTTCCACAATATTAAACTCGAAGTTGAAGTATTCCTCATCTTCTGTGAAGTTCAAAAGTAACTCTAGTTCACCTTCATCATCTGCTAGACTTGTTCTACCTTTACCAAGATAGCCTTAAGAATTGAGGTTTTTCCTGACTCATTTATACCTATAATAGGTTTCAAGCTATTACTTATTGGTACTTCTAATACCTTGTAGTTTAAATTCTATAAAGAATGATAAAACCCTATTTATTTCTAAATGTTTTTTGTTATTTTTCTTAATGTTTTTTCTATTTCTCCCCATGAAAAAAAACAAGCCTTTATTAATTTAAAATAAAGTCTTGCTTTTAAGCAATACATCCGACTCCACATGTGAACACACCGGAGCCGGTAAAGTGGTCATAGTAAGTTTGCCCCTGGCCATCAGCAATGTACATGGTAGTTGCAAAACCTTGTATTAAGTGAACGCCATTTTGCATCGACCCTATCTCATCAATCCACTCCTGATCAGAATCATGTCTCAAGAAGGAGCAGGTAAATAAAGCAACCCACTCCATATCTAAGTCACCCCAGCGTACTTCTGTTCTCACTAAATTAGCAGAAGATGCACTTTCGGTAGAGTGTCCAAAAATGTTCATACCAATTAAAGTTCCAATTCCAATTGTTATTTGTCTCCAGATCATTCGCTGGTTGTTCAGCATTCTCTTGGGTGTAGGTCAAATTTCCATACTGGCAGCCGTTTGTATTGTAAGCTCCTTGCCAATCCGATCCAACTTCTTCTGACATTTTTCTTCTCCCATTACCAAATGATCCTATTTTACTTTTTAACAATAACCTCTGTCCGCCGGTTAAATTTCGAACATTGAACAGCATCAACCAATAGTTTCAATTCCGGTAATTCAAAAGGACGGTTTGCCACAAAATAATCCGTAGTTTTTGTTTTCCGAGTAGCAATATCTATTCCGTAATGACGTAAGGCCTCTATATCGTCGTAAATTGATTTTCGCTCAGCAGTAATGCCATAGCGTCCAAGTTCTGCTATCATGTCATTTATTGTCATTGTATTTTTCTCATCAGTTTTTTCAAGAAGCATTTTCATTAAGTATAGAATTTTCAACTTCTGGTTAGAGCTTTTTGCCATAAGTGCACCCCTATAATTGCAACATTATTCCAAATAATTACACCTCCAATGATACCATAATATCACTAGAGGTGTCCGATAAAACGGATTGTGTTTTTATATTACTGTTGCAATCTCTTTTAATCGTCCATATATATTTTCCCATCTTGTATTAAGGTTCAATGTTTTCACATATATCTTTTTACCTGAATACTGTAAACAAAGTCAAGTTCAGTGTCTACAACAGGATAAATCAGCATTGCGGATTTGCAATGCATTCGTATATTACTTTGCATCAATTATCAATTGTCTTTTCTCATTTTGCAGTACGATATCCGTTCTCATTACCGGTACAAAGCTTTCCCCAATGTGTTCAAAGTCAGCATCCTTGTCCCATTGAAAGATCGGAGAATAGATTAATATTGATGGTAACTCCTTTTTATAAAAATTAAGTATAAACTTCTCATACAGAGCAGCCATTCTATTATCTCTAATGAAGTCCTTAAAGATGGTTTCTCCCTTTTGAGATGTAACAAGCACTTCATCATATATAAGCTCACAAATATACTCAATTTGATTGGGGGGAAGCTTATATTGACCTTAACGGTCAACGTACAAAAGTTCAAATGTTTTGTATGCGACTAACATATAGTCGGAAAATATTTGTTAAAGCATTTCCGCACCAGCTTGATTTCTAAAGGAGTCAAATTCGACCCCTTTAAATTTGTCATTATGTAATTGTTCCCAAAGACCCAAAAATTCAATTGTGTCCTTACTTCTCATCCAATTTTTTAAGATTTTATCTGTTCAAATGTTAAGCCCTATAAATATAAATTGAATATTTTTCTAACAACCTCTGCCTGCTCCGGGACAATAACAATCTCGCTGTCTACGCAAGTGTATCCCATGAAATTCTTATACTTTGTGAAGATATCGCCTTTTTCGAACTTGCGTTGAAATCGATACTAAATGTTCTCACTGGTATTTCTGTTTTCGTCCTGTGCCAGCATTCCCCTCAGTGTGATCTCAATGCTGATTGACTTGATAATGATGCAATCGATTTTGCCCTTTGCCGCTTTCCTGAGCATTTTGTCCAGCCCAGTTCTACCGCTTCGACGCAGTCCGCTTTCGACGTCAAAGAACACACCAGCAAAAATCTAATTGGAATGGCTTCGTATCATCTTCATATAAGTTTTTATCTGAAGCTCCAGGCTGCGCAGTTGCGCCGATCCAAATGTGCTGATCCGGCAAAACGTTTTTAATCTCCAATCCTGCAAAGCCCTAAAATTTCAGCGTTTTAGGTTTTGCAACAGGACTATGGCTTCCATGTAGCACGAGGGACTTACATTGATGTCAATTGCGTAATTTTAAACCTGATGTAAGTGGTAACATATCAAATTCAACTCTGCTACTTGACTAAAAGTAATTTGTGGAAACGTTCCAAAGCGTGCTTCTGCGACTTGTTGTAAAGTGTCTAGCACCTCATTTGACGTTAGATACAAATAAAGGAATTTATTATCGATTTTTTCTTGGCTTGGCCAGGCATATCCGCAACAGGCGAATATTTATTATGCAAAATTGAGCCGTCATAAACATCAGATGTATTTAAAAATATCAACACTGACTATTCAAAAGAATGTGTATTTGACACACTTTCGCATACATCACCAAGTTTAACCTCTCTCCACTTACTAAAACTCACACCCCATTACCTCCAATACTTCCCTTTTTTCCCTTTAAGCTTCTTTGCAGTCTTATCTATGCTCTCTAAAAAGTGCTTTTCTACTTCGGAAAGCTCATTTTTGGTCCGTTCCCTATACTACTCATACTCTTCTATTGCCTTTTGAGTAGCCTGTTGGTGGCTGATTTTGCCTGCGTACGTAAGGATCTCATTATCGCTCATTTTAAGGAAATCGTCCAATTTTTCTATCCAGTCGGCCATGTACATGGGTTTTCTGCGGATTGCCTGAAGCAGTATGCCCATTGGCCGCCTAGTGCATTTTGTTCTGGACCGTTTGAAAAAACTGCTGTGAAATGGCCGCATCCGGTGAATAGTCAATACTCGTCGCGTAAATATCCAAAATCTTGCGGTAAAATACCTTTTCTGAGGAGCGAATATCCCGGATCCGCTCCAGCAGTTCCTCAAAATAATTGCCTCCGCCTGCTTTTTTCAGCAAGTCATCATTCATAGTAAAGCCTTTGATGATATATTCCTTAAGTCTTTGGGTTGCCCAGATTCTGAACTGAGTGCCTCGGTGGGACTTAACCCGGTAGCCAACAGAAATTATAACATCCAAGTTATAAAATTTCGTCTTATATTTCTTACCGTCGGCAGCAGTTGTCAAGTATTCCTTGACAACTGAAAGCTCATTGAGTTCGCCTTCCTTGAAAACATTATTGATATGCAGACTAACATTCTGTTTGCTGGTCTGAAACAACATCGATTTTGGTTTGGCCATCTTCTGTTTGATAGATTAAGATTTCAGAGTTATTTTCAAAACTCATAGCCAATCGCCCCCAGTCTTTTACGGATTTCCTCCTCCAGAGACTTGCGCTTTGCAAACATCTCGGCAAGCTCACCGGTAAGCCTTGTCATCTTTTCATCAAAAGGCTCCCCGTCATCGACCCGTTCTTCAATGCCCACGTACCTGCCGGGGGTGAGAATATATTCATGGGAGCGCACTTCATCCAAAGCGGCAGATTTGCAGAATCCTTTGATGTCCTCGTAACCTTCGCCCTTTTTCCATTTGTGGTATATATCGGCGATATATTTTATCTCTGTCTCATAATCAAGTTCCCTGTGCTTGCGGTCAACCATCGTACCCATCTTGCGGGCATCAATAAAGAGGATTTCGTTGCTGCGATCCCGGCCTGCGTATTTTTTATTCTTTGTTAAGAACCACAGGCAGGCGGGAATGGTTACATTGCCCGCTACCCCGTTTGGCGATTTTATTTATTCCATTCGCATGCTTCAAACATAAAAACCCCGACTTCCCGTATAAGGAAATCAGGGTTTTGCTTTCAAAAAGCTATTGTTGAAACACTACTACTTAAAAATTTATAGGACCAACTACAGGATGCGGAACATAAGGTTCTTCCAAATAGGCAATTTCTTCAGTTGTTAACTTCACTGAAAGAGCAGCAACCGCATCTTCAAGATGGGAAATTTTCGTAGCACCAATAATAGGAGCTGTTACTGGTTCTTTCTGTAGCAACCAGGCGAGTGCGATTTGGGCTCTTGGTACACCATGTTTTTTGGCGATTTCCGCAACCCGTTCTACAACAATACGGTCGGTATTTTCAGTGGCACCGTATTTAGATTTTTGAACTTGATCCGTTTGAGAACGGAGGGTGGTTTCCGACCAATCACGGGTCAATCTTCCTGATGCAAGCGGGCTATATGGAATCACACCAATTTTTTCTTCCTTACATAGTGGTAGCATCTCTCGTTCCTCTTCACGGTAAATGAGGTTAAGATGATTTTGCATCGATACAAACCGAGTCCAGCCATTTTTCTCAGCCACATGCAACGCCTTCAAAAACTGCCATGCATACATCGCAGAAGCACCGATGTATCTTGCCTTGCCAGCCTTTACTACATCATGGAGTGCTTCCATTGTTTCTTCAATCGGAGTATTATAATCCCAGCGATGAATCTGATACAGATCCACATAATCTGTTCCGAGACGTTTAAGACTCTTATCAATTTCGCTCATGATATGCTTTCGAGAAAGACCTTTACCGTTTGGACCTTCATGCATTGGAAAATAAACCTTGGTCGCAATGACAATTTCATCACGATTAGCAAAATCCTTTAAAGCTCGTCCAACTATTTCCTCGCTTGTCCCGTCGGAATACACATTCGCAGTATCAAAAAAATTGATACCTAATTCAAGAGCTTTTTTAATAACAGGACGACTGCTCTCCTCATCAATTACCCATGGATGAATCCAACGTTCCGCTACTCCAAAACCCATACACCCAATGCAAAGTCTAGATACATCTAATCCCGTATTACCAAGTTTCGTATATTCCACTTGAATAGTCCTCACTTTCCTATAGATTTAAGATTTTTATTAATCCGTGCCATAGCAAGTTTTGCTGGATCCCCTGGTTCTTTACCGTAGAACGAAACATACCTATTGTGCATTGTTGCACCTGCTCTTCATTTGTTATAAGCACGTCATAAACACACTGCTCGCATTCCTTCTCATCAGTAATCTGATAAACCCAAAGCCCAAAATAGGCATCACGACACCATTGTTCAAAATTACATTTTGCATAATAAATCCTCCTTTGATTTTGCGTGCCAATACATTTTGGTGCCCATATAATTAATTCTCCGATCTCTTTAGTTCTTTTTCTTTTTCAACTACTATCTGTTCATATACTGCAATTTTATAATTCAGGCGTTCCAGCGTTTTCTGCATATCTTCCATTCTTGCAATTAACTGCTTACGCTGCTCGATCAAAAGTTCTTTTCTGGCCTCAATGGTCGCATCACCCTGTTGAAACAGCTCAACATAATCAATCAATACTTCAATCGGAAGACCTGCATTCCGCATACATATGATAAACTCGACCCACTTACAGTCTTCTTCAGTATAATCCCTGATTCCGCTTTTATTACGGTTCACACGAGGAATCAGTCCGATGCGTTCATAATAGCGGAGTGTATCCTGTGAAACATTAAATTTTTCACTCACTTCTGTAATAGTCATATGGTTTCATCTCCTGATATCCGATATCATAACACTTGGAGTTAACTCCAAGTCAAGTCCTTTGAAAAAAAGAAATTCTTACTCACTTTTCAGTTTAACTTCATTGACCTATAAGAAAAGCTGAATGACAAATCACCTTGCGAATCATCCAGCTTTTTGTTTAAAATACTCTTCATCCGTTACGGGTTCCAGACATTCAGCATCCCCTTTTTGAGGATTAGTGTTTATTCCGACATGCACAAACCAACTATCTGGCGTAGCACCATGCCAAATTATGACATAAAACTACAGTGCTCTCTCAAGAATCTTTTGGCTTATATCCAATGTAAGATCCTGAGTTTCAGAAAGCGCTGTCAAACCATGAGCCTTTAGATTTTCAACAATAACCGGTATTTGATCTGCTCCAACGCCATATTGGGACAGACGAGTCTTCACACCCAAGCTTTCAAAGAATTCTCTGCTTTTCTGGATTGCCAAGTCTATCTTTTCCTCTTCGCTGCCACTCTCTATATGCCATACACGTTCTGCGTATTGCAGAAGTTTAGCCCGTTTTTTATCCCGTCTTATCTCCAGTAGTGCTGGCAATACAATGGCTAAAGTCTGTCCATGATCTATACCAAATAACGCGGTAAGTTCATGTCCGATCATATGAACCGACCAATCCTGTGGAACACCGACACCGACTAAACCTTGCAATGCAAGTGTAGCACACCACATATGGTTTGCACGCGCATCATAATTTTCCGATTCATTAACTGTAGTTTCACCTATTTCAATCAATGTTTGTAATATTCCCTCAGCTATTCTATCCTGCACCTTGGCATCAACAGGATATGTAATATATTGCTCAGTTACATGCACAAATGCGTCAATTACTCCATTTGCAACCTGAATCCTTGGAAGCGTAAAAGTAATGGTCGGATCTAATATTGAAAACTTAGGAAAAACTAGTGGGCTCATAACTGGAAATTTTCCATGTTCATAGCTTATTACAGCTCCGCTGTTTGCTTCAGAACCAGTAGCAGGTAATGTAAGAACTGTTCCAATTGGAACTACTTCACCTACTATCTCAGAAGTAATAGGAGTAAAGCCGTACTTCAGCAGATCACGAGAATCTCCTTTGTAAGAAGAAGCAAGTGCTATGAATTTAGTTCCGTCAATAACAGACCCTCCGCCAACTGCAAGCAGAAAATCAATATTTTTATCCCGCACAATTTCTACGGCCCTTACTAATGTTTCGTAACGAGGATTCGGCTCAATACCGCCGAATTCATAAACTTTCCTGTTTCCAAGTACAGTTTTAACCTTGTCGATAAGGCCACTCTTTTTAGCACTTCCACCTCCATAGGTTATTAAAACAGTAGCATCGGCTGGAATATGATTGTTTAGTTCCTCTAATCTACTTTTACCAAAAATAATATGTGTTGGATTGTAAAAATCAAAGTTTAGCATAATAAACCTCCTTAATATTTTTGTAGTATTAGTTTAATACTTGGAGTTAACTCCAAGTCAAACACTTTTAACAAAAAGGAGTACAATTTTATTTAACTGCACTCCTTGCTTAAAAATAGTTAATAAGTTCGCAATATTCTACCATCATGCAATAACAAATTATTGTATGATGCATCTGCTGTTTATACTATGGAATGATTTTTGTTATCTGTATATCTGAGCCTGATGGGGCCTTGGCGGCAGGGTATTGTTTGCGTATTATATTCATCTGCCTCATACCAATAAAGTTTTAAAAAGTCTCCCAGGATATTTGAGACTCCTGCGTCAGAATATTTCGATCCATCTTCACCGTGCTGCTGAAATGGAAAATATGTGGCTTTTGATATCGAAAACTATCTGCAGCTGCCGTAATCGGCCAAGCTATTAAACATGCTATATTTTTATATAGAAAATCCGTTGGCCGGCGATTGGTTAAAAAAGGTTTGTATATTCCATCGCGCTCCGTCATCCGTGCCCTTCTATGAATAAAGATTACGGAGAGAAGGGCACTTCTGAAGGCACACAAAGTGTACAAGTCGTGCTACACAGCTAAAGCTGCTAGTCACGCTATGTCGCAGCTTATGGAATATACAAACCCTTAAATGACCAATGGAAGAAAGTTATACTTTCTTAATCTTTTAAAAACAACATTTGTTCCAACTTGTCTTAGTACCATTTATGTTTTTCCAGAACATTTACCGTTTTCGTAAGTAGATGCTTTAATGCAAATAGATACATTCCTTTACCTATTAACGAATCAACGTTCACCTTGTTCATATCTTTAACAACCGTTACTTTGAGGTGTCCTCATATATTGAGCGCCAATAAAGCGGGCGAGCTTTTTTGATTCAGCTTCATCCAAGCTATGACCTTTTAATAGATTTTTCTATGATTCTAATAAGGGATTCTGGAATCAGGTACAAGTAAACTGTAAACAAAGATACTATTACCGTCTTTGCTCCAGTTTTAAGATAAAATTGTGGTATATAATGATTGTTATGAGTAGTCTGATTTGACAAAATAACACCACCAAACCTATTTTTACACAAACTCAGCTATTCCACTGTTCAAGGACCAGGGGACACGAAATCCATGATGCAAATTCGAAAGCAATATCCTGATGTGCGCCATAAATATATCATACCAAACACACGTTCTATCTGCAATATGAAAACTAAACCTCACAAATAAACCCTTACAAATAATAAAACCGTGACAAGCAGCCACGGTTTTATTAACTCTTCAATTAACCCTCGATAATTCATCATAAAGCATTGAAATTTCTGAGTCTTATTCCTTATAAGATACTGTCCTAACCCTTTATTTGCAAGACTTTATGGCCTTTCAAGCAGACAAACCGTCTCTGAATGCTTTGAGTGTACAAAAATAATGTCGCCGCTTCTATTGTATTTCTTTCTGATTCCTTTTTAGAAAGAATATCAACTATTTTTATTCTCATGCAAACATCCTCAAGGCTTTCTGCCGGATCTAAGTCGATATAATAGTTGATCAAATAAAATTTTATATTCTATATTTCTTCATCCTCATGCAAATCACCGAATAGGATACGCGTATAATTCCGTCTACCGTATAAGATTCTTGACACGAAAACAATTCCATCTTCGTACCTGTAAAATATCAAGTAATTGTCACAAACAAGGAAACGGTAATCTATTTGTATATCTAGGACGGAAGATAGTGGCGCACCTATTCCAGAATACTCTGTCAACCCACGTATCTTTTTGGTGATTTTAGAAACAAGATTTATAGCTGCCTGTGGATTGCCAAGTTCTTTAGAAATATAGTCTTTAATTTGTGCTAAATCATCTTTAGCTTCAGGTGAAATTTTCAACTTATACATCCTCAATCCCCAGTTCTGCTTCCACTTCCTCTATTGTCATCCATCCTTTCTCTTTCCCGGCCAGTTCTCCTTGGGCAAGCTGTGACATCAGCTTTAGTGAAGCCTTTAATTTCTCATATTCAGTAATATCAATAATAGCAAATTTTCCTCTGCCATTTTTTGTTAAAAACACTGGCTCACCTATGGCAATGTCCCGCAGGATTTCGTTGTAATTTCTTAAATCTGATATGGGTTTAATGTTTGGCATTTATAACCGCCTCCTTCTTTGCTATTATTATATACATTTTATTCTTATTCGTAAAATACTACATCAAATTTATCACAATATTAATTGCAGCCCTATTACCTTGACGATATATTTTTTTATGTACTCAAGGGTTAACCAAGAATAGCAAAATATTAAAGTCCACCAAACCCTCCATTCATCAGCCTTTCACCCGTTCAATTTTTACGCAACATTCTGTATGCCTTGAGTGTACAAAAATGATGCTGCTTGGCGCTAGTGAGGCCTTGGCGGGGATAATGTTTATATAGGAATCAGATAAATTCTCTTTGTATTCTATTTATGAATCATTGTATTTTCTCCGTAGATAGCCGCAAGCAATCCTACATTTATGAAATCACTCTAAAAATACTTCACCTTTCCATCAGCTTTTGACTTAAGAATCTAATTGGCCCAATTTGCTTTTCAAACATCAAATCCCATACATCAAGACATTCTTTGGCAATATTTTTTATTTCAGGTATTGGTGAACCAGAAGTCTCGTCATATAATCCAATTACCAACTTAGAGATTTCATCTTCGATTCCCCAAATGCCTTCGTTTTTACCGTATCCATTTTTAATTAAGTGATAGCTCATTGATAGAATAATATCTTTATAATCAACTACTGACTTTGATTCTTCTTCAAGATAATGTACAAATGCATGCACTGTTCTGCGACTTAAGTTGGAATTCATTATTTCAATTAAAAAATCCTTGTCTCTCTTTAAATCAATAAGGTTATCATAAAATAATCTTGAAATAGGCATTTCCAGATCTAATGAACTTGTCTTAAATTTGAGTATTATGTTTTTAGCTAATGAGTTAAATTCATCCTTATTGAAATAAAGAATAGCCATATGGAGAACTGATTCTGCTTGTGTTTCACTCATTGTATCCACATTACTCATTATATCGGCAAATTCGTTATTCAGAATAAACATTTCCGATAGACAATATGCTCCTATTTTAATCAGTTCTTTATCTTCTGACTCATAACATTTTTTAATAACTTCGAGTACACGTTCACGATATTTCGGATACAACAAAAAGAGCATATTTTTCGTATCGTAGAAGCCCGATAGCCTGTAATCGTGTTCATATAGATTTAAGATTATTTCTGATGCCCAATCTCTTTCAATGTTATACGAAGGCCATAATGCGAATAAACTCGCCAATTTTACTGCTGGGTTTTCATCCAACGCCAATCTTTCAATTGTACCTTTAAACTGTGTAAATAAAGAACTATCGTTCCATAGTAGCTGAGCTATTGCTTTAGCTGCGTTGCCTCTTACGCAGTTTATTGCATTACTTTGCAGCATATCAAAGCTACGCATTTCTTTATCTTCATTATTAGTTACATTTGGTTTACCTATTTCCGGGTTTTTATGATTAATCGCAATATCCTTAAGAATATCCAATACCTTTTGAGACCATTTCGCGTTCTTCCTGTTTTCAATCAGTGTGCAAATGTAGTTTGCTCGGTATGAGGCATAATCATAAGGATAGCTCAAAATCATTGTTTCTAGCAACTCTACCGGCACACTATCCAAAGCCTTACTATATGCAACTCCGCTAAATAACGAATCGATATATGCATCCAAAATTTCATCCTTATATGAAATAACTAACTTTATCATTCTTTCAGGTTCTTCAGAAACGGCATTTCTGAAGCTACTTGAAAATTGTTCAATAGAATTTTCTATAAATCCCCCTGGGACCTCCTTCCAATGGGAATGACTTTTATTCTTAAGTTTTTTGTTGGTTAAAATCTCTAGCCACTTTTTGTTATTTATTTTTTTCCCATCAATAGGTGATCTCACCCATCCGCCATGTCCATTTGAACCTTTATATAAAGTTGTTCCTTTAGGGAACTTACGCTTTAAAACACACAGTAAATCTTTTGCTTGATCGCTCAATCGGTCATAGGGAAGAATTTCGAGAATTTCTTTCTGCAAATCGCCCCAGAAACTCCAATATACTGTATTGCCGTTTTTTTCTCTATTATAATTAAATCTATGTTGGTATATATCTTTAGCTCGTGGTGATAGATAACTCAAAACTGTTTTTTCTAGTCTAATAAAAACATTCTCACTACAGTATTCCGAATGCTTACCTAATATTTGTTTGGCAAGAAGTAATTTATCACCATTGCCGCTTGTCTTATCAAATATGTTGCTATCAAAGTCACTACATAAATATGTAATCACTACATCACTATATCTCTCTGGCAATCGGTATAATCCATCTAGTATAATTTCATTATATAAATCATTGCCTTTCCCCATGAATTCGCTATAACGTTCCAAAAACGCTTCTGGTTTTAAGGCAATAACTGCTGCGTTTGCTTTTTTTATAATTTGAATACATGCCCTCTCAAGACTTCTTTTATGAAAATATCTGCCAGACCAATCACTATAGAGCAAGCTTTGATTTTTTTCCGTGGGAATGTACGGCAATAATAAATTTATTACCTCCATCCCATTTTCAATTAGAATTTCAGAATCTTCACGTAAAAATTCCTCTTCATATCTGTAAATGTTTTTCTCTTTGCTTTTAATTTTATTGTGCAATAAAAATGCCAATAGCTGTATTGTTCTTATTTCACAATTTTTGAGCATCGACTTGAAGTCAAGATACATATTAGCCATTTCTGGATATCGGTTATAAAATTTCATCCGCAATTCAAACAACTCATCTGTATCTTGATTTATGTCATGCGAAAAACATCGAGAGAATTTATTATCATCTTCTTGTGAATGAAATGCATACTTGTCAATGAATGTAATATCATCATTATCATAATCCGGACTCATACTTATAAGTAAATTGAAAACAATATCCTTTTTTTGCGGGTTGTTAAACCATTTATCTAAAATACCATATTGCCTAAGTAACCTAATATATTTAGGCCGGGAGAATATAACATTATTTATAATATGATTACCATAGGTTTCGTTTTCACAATTACTTATAATAAAATTCTGTATATTTTCATCCAAAGTATCTATCTGGTTTAATACCTCAAGGAAAACAAATTTGACAAAATATCTGATTTGCTTTGCTCCAAACATTTTTTGCCCTGCGTTAATAAAATCCTGACTATCAAACTCAGATAAATTTTGCATAAACATTTGTACTTGATATCTTTTCCCAGGGGTTTGTTTTTCTTTGCTTCCAATAATATCTACAATGTCTTCGCCGTCATAATATCTCTTAAGCATTTTTTCAGCTAAAAAACAGTCTAATATTGATTGATGAGCAAATGATACTTTATTGTCTTGTATAATTAAGAAAGCATTTGAAGATAGAAAATCTAGACATGACTTATTAACATTTAATATGCTACTTGGAACAAATATTCTACCATGTTTTTCCAGCAATGTTACCATTTTCCCTTTTGTTTCATTTAGATTTGTTTCACTCAATCCAAATTCCAAACATTTTTCGGACAATTGGCTCCACCATTCTGATACTAAATGGCTTGCAGTCGAACATTCAGAATACAACTTATCTGGATTTAGCTGCTGCCAAATAAATAAATTGCTTGGGATCCTTAATATATCTTTTAATTTATTGGTTAATTGTCCATAGCGCTTTCCGATAACTTTCTTTACTATATCCTCATCTAATTCATTAACCGGAACCCTCTCCCATTGAATAGCTTCATCTTTCTTATCATTATTTATAAATAATGACTTAATATTATTATCATTTTCCAAGTCATAGGTTCGACATACAAGAATAAGAGATATTTTATACTGTCTTTCAAAGTTTAATTTCTCTACTTGATTAATAATCTGAGCACATACCAATAAAGCATCTCTGGAATGTGCCTGAGTCCAACGCAGAGCATCCAACTGATCCAAAATAATTACTGCACTTTCATTTTTAGAAACACTGTGAATACAATGAGCTATAGATGCAGGTAATCCTAAATCTTTACCCCACTTCTCTGCAGTTCCATTCGGAATTCGTTTATCTAATTTAATTGCCAAATATGGTATGTTTTTTTCTTGACAATAATTGATAATGTCTATTGTACATCCACTTTTCCCTCTTCCAGCCTTCCCATGTATTATCAAAGAGTTTCCTAAATCAATTGCTTCTCTGCACACAGAAAATTCTTTTCTCTTAATCAGTCCATCGTTTAACGGAATAAACGCTTTTTTATATTCCTGATTCAATTCCTCCAGCCTAGGCATAATGCGTTCATCAGTGGCAAGATTTTTAAACTTTATATTCTTTTCTTTTAAAAACGTGTACAAAACGGACTGGTTAATTGTTTTCCCTAAAATATCTCCATCTACTATCCAAGCAATAAATGTCTCATAAATTTCTTCTTCATTACCTATTAATAAATAACTAAGTTTAGATAAAATCAGTTCTTTTAATTCTGTATCCGGGAATTGACGATAAGCTATTCTATTTAAATAAGAAATGCATTTTATTAAATCCAAATCTTGCTCCGGATTTATCTCCATCACTTTGCAAAAATTTTTAAAGAAATCTACAAATTCTTTGCTAGCATTGAGTATTTGGTTATTATAAAAATCATTAGGATTTTCACTAGTATTTTTTGCTCTTTCAATTAAATCCTCTAATAGTGTGAAAGCTAAAGGTGAGACTAAAGCAACAGTATTCGATTCATCTCTATCCAATTGACACTTCCAATTCGTGAATACCCCTTTGGCATTAGCAGTTCCATAATCCCAAGATTCTTTACTCCCATTTCTTCCTTTGCATTGCTGACCTTCTCTGCTGCCATTTTTTTGACCAATCCAGATGTCAACACCACGTTCATCGTCACCAAGAGCCTCCAAAACAACATAATCTAATTTTTCATCCAACACTTTAAGTATTTGGTATATTACCCATCTAATTTCAAACCTATTTCCACTTTTATCAGCTCTACCCCCTAATTCATATGGCATACCAAACACCTCCTTGATTTCATTACAGCTATTCTTAATACAAAAAGCCTTACTACTAAATGATTGTATCTACAATCCAAATGAATTATTTGTCAAGTACCTTTTTTCCCTTCTAATTTCTTAATTGTATCCGTATTGATTTCTCGAATTGCTTCTAACTGACGTATGGCTAGCTTATTCAAAAGCTGCAACCTCTCCGATTGTGATTTACCCTGCTCAATTAAAATCGCATTATAGCTTTCCATATTAGCCAATACCAGTAATTGATTCAAAGTTGCATAATCTCTGATGTTTCCATTTTTATCCGGATTTTTTTCGCGCCACTGCTTAGCAGTTATACCAAACAGTGCGACATTAAGTACATCGGCCTCGTTAGCATAGGTTATAGATATTTGATATTGTGTCAATTCCGGCGGAATTAAGTTTTCTTTGATAGCGTCAGTATGAATTCTGTAATTCAGTTTTGAAATCTCACGATTGAGATTCCATCCTAGGGAAAGCCGACTGCTTTCATCGTTTTTTAGCCTTTTATAGTCTTTGATTATATAGAGCTTAAACTCCGCCGAAATCCAAGAAGCAAATTCAAAAGCAATATCAGAATGAGCAAAGGTACCACCATTTCTGCCTGATTTGGAAACAATACCGATTGCATTCGTACTATCAATCCATTTTTGAGGTGACAATGTAAAAGCGTTTGAACCAGCTTGATTTCTAAAGGAGTCGAATTCGACCCCTTTAAATTTATCATTATGTAATTGTTCCCAGAGACCCAAAAATTCAATTGTGTCCTTACTTCTCATCCAATTTTTAATGACATCTTTGGGTTCATCACTTTTATAACGTGCGATATCTGTAAGTGAAATAAATTCATTTTGAAAATCTTCAGTATAGATAGCAATATCCATACCTTTGGCGTGAATAGTTTCTTTTACAGGTTTCTTTGCCATTGGATCACCCTCTTTCTTCGTACCTTAATCTTCGAATAGCCGATATAATCATTTCAATTATACTATATTTTACCAATATTCCTATTATTATAATATAAACTTTTCAGCCATCTATCTTTCTAAAAAAATATCTTAGCCTGATCTTCATTTTTATAACAAATTATGCTATACGAATTAAAGATCTAATTCTATCAACTTTATTCCTGATTACGCTTTCATCATAAACGCCATTCTCGCATACCTTTTCACCAAGAATTTTCTTGATCCACCCCTCATCTAACGTAGGCGAATTGGCACATGAATCTTTCCCTTTTTCAATCCTTGTCGCGCATTTCCAGACAACCTTACCCCTTTCTGTTCTTCTCCGATAAGACGCTCCGCAATCGCCGCACACAAGCAAATTCCCCAAAAGATATTTACCGTTATATTTACTTGCGCTAGGCTTCACTTTTCCATCTTCTTTATAAATTAATCTTGCACGCCGTGACATTTCTTCCTGCACCTTATCGAAGACTTCGGCGGAAACAATGGCCGGATGGCTTTCTTTTACATAATACCCGTTGCGTTATCCGATATTCTTGGCTTTTTTACCCGTCATAAAATCTTCTGTAAAAGTTTAAGGAATAGTTTTCATGATTCCAAAAGCTGACGTAGATCTCGCCGTCAGGAGTTTTAATCGGACGCTGTTCAAGACCTTCGCCGTAGCCGTCACTGTTTTGTCCAGTCACAAAGTCAAGAAGCTCGGCGGTTACTTCACCTGAAAGGGGGTCTCTTAACCCTGCGGTCATGACTCCCCACAGCTCACCGTCGACGATTTCAACTGACGGGTACAGGCTATACACCTTTTTATTTATTGACTCGTCATGGATGTATTCTGCAAGTCCTCGGTCATTTTCAAAAAATCGGTTCTCTTTGACGATGGCAGCGAGGATAGCCTCCTCATAAGACACAGCCTCTGCGGGTGTGATTTCCATTGGATTGTCATCCAATCCGTACTCGCCTTGGGGGTAGGTGATGATCTTCAAAGGGAAAAAGATACGCATTGTTTAGTTTGCCATTTCGGTTTCCTCCATTCTTTATTGACATGGTTAATTTGAAGCCCTAAAAAGAGCATTAAAAAAGCGGGATATCTTCGTTAGAAAATATACCCGCTGATTTTTCAATTCCGTTATTTCAAGAATGATAGTTAAGACTCATGAATCTGTCACATATTATTTATGATGAAAATGTAAATTCCTTTAATTTTCTATGCTTACTATACCATAAAATACCAATAATTTCAAGTCTTGAAGTGTTCCCGCTTAAGGTGTATTAAGTATAAGAGGTGATGTTTATATGGAACAGAAAAGTATGACCGCTCTTGTTAGTGCCTTTTCAAGAGCGTATCATTCTGAAAACAACGATGTCAAAATATTTAATGACAGCGTTGCCAGGTTACTCTTATCCGAACAGGAGTACAGTCAAATTGAAAAAAGCATGGCACAAGGCATTCAGTTTTTTAACCCTGGATTTAGCGGGAGCGATGTTGATGCCTTGAGGTGGATTGTTGACAATCAATTGTCACCTTCACCGCTGGGAAGATCGGCTTTTACCGAGCAAGCATTAAAAAACGCGGTTAATTCTGGAGCGAGACAATATCTGATCTTTGCCGCAGGATATGATAGCTTTGCTTACAGGCAGCCTGAATGGGCTTCCCGACTCCAAATTTTTGAGCTTGATCATCCTCTAATGTGCATGGAAAAGCAAAAGCGTATAAACAGTATTTACGAAAAAAAGCCTGATAATTTGACGTACCTGCCTATTGACTTGGCCGTTACAGCAATTGATGAATACCTGTTTGCACACACTGAGTTTGATAGATCAAAGCTTTCATTTTGCAGCCTGCTTGGAATCTCGTATTATCTCTCAAAAGAAAATTTTACAAACCTGATCAAAGGCATCTCCAATACGGTTTGCACCGGAAGCACCATTGTATTCGATTATCCTGACCAGGATACTTATACTGATAAAGCCGGGGAACGCACAAAAAAACAGGCAATGCTGGCTGGCGGCGCGGGAGAAGCGATGTTGGCAAGTTATTCGTATTTTGATATGGAAGCCTTGCTTTCGAATTATGGCTTTTTGATTTATGAGCACCTGGAGCCCAAAGAGATTACCGAACATTACTTTGCTGAATATAACCGAGCAAATCCACAACATATTATGTCGGCATTTGATAATGTAAATTATTGTTTAGCCGTAAAAAAATAACTGTCAAATTCAAAATCCTCAATGTCATTTATAAAACGGGCAAAAAAACGAGGTCAAAAAATGCACTTTTTGACTCCGTTTTTCGCTCAATTTTTGCTCCAAAACCACTACATATAGTGGTTGATCTGCCTTATTTGCCCTTCAAGCCACTATTCGTCATCAGAACTACGCACTCAACATGCTGTGTCTGCGGGAACATATCAACCGGCTGGACCTCAACCGTCTTAAATCCTCCATCTTCTAACACTCTTAAATCCCTTGCCAAGGTGCTAGGATTACAAGATACATAGACCATCCGTTTAGGCTTAAGCTCGATAATCGTTTGCAATAAGGATTCATCACAGCCTTTTCGGGGTGGATCTACCACGACGACATCTGCTTTGATCCCCTTTTCCACCCATTGAGGTATAACTTTTTCTGCTGCTCCTACTTCAAAGGTGACATTCTGAATCCCATTGATTTCTGCGTTTCTTTTGGCGTCTTTAATCGCATCAGGGATGATTTCGACTCCATAGACATGTTTAGCTCGTTGGGCCAAGAATAATGAGATTGTTCCAATGCCACAATATGCGTCTATGACTATTTCTTCACCGGTTAATTCTGCATATTCAAGCGCTTTATCGTATAATACTTTGGTTTGCTCTGGGTTTACCTGATAAAAAGACCTTGGCGAAATTGCAAATTTAATATCACCTATCGTGTCGTAAATCACATCTCTTCCCCATAATGTAATTGATTTTAGTCCTAAAATCACATTGGTTCGTTCTTCATTTATATTTTGAACAAGGCTAGTTAACTCTGGAATTTCCTCCAAAATTTTTTCCACTAATTGCTCCTTTTTGGGGAAGTCCTTTTTGCTCGTTACTAGGATCAGCATCAGTTCCCCTGTATTTGCTCCAACCCTTGACACCACATGGCGCAAAATCCCTGTATGTGTCACTTCATTGTAGGCAGAAATGCCTAATTCTTCTGCAATCCTGCGGACATCTTGTACCATTCGATCATTGGCTTCTTGTTGAATCACACACTTCTTCATATCGATCACTTCATGGGTACCCTTGGCGAAAAATCCTGCAACAAGGCCACCTTCCCGTTCAGCAAAAGGCACCTGTGATTTATTGCGATAATTCCATGGATTCTCCATACCTAATGTAGGATGAATGGTCACGTCCTCTATTTTTCCGATTCTTTCGAGGTTATCTTGAACGATCTTTCTTTTTTGATCCAATTGTCCTTTATAAGAAAGGTGCTGTAATTGGCAGCCCCCACATTGTTCGTAAATGGAACAGATTGGTTTCACACGATCTGGACTAGGCTTAATCACTTGAAGTAAACGGGCAAATCCATAGTTTTTATTGGTCTTGGTTATTTTTACTTTTGCAATTTCTCCTGGAAGAGCGCCAGAGACAAACAGAGTATATCCTTTGTATTTACCTACTCCTTCGCCATTATGACTAAGTCCTGTAAACTCCATTTCAATCGTTTGGTTTATTTTCACAGGTAATTGCATGGTTGCCATAGATGTAACCCCTTCTTCGTTATAAATCCCTTTACGGAATAAACACTTCAATATGCTTTGATAGTATCTCAAATTCTCCAGGAAGTTTACCCCCTAGTTCCCCGTCCAAATTTATCAAAACTGGGTCTGGTCCATAAGAATACACTTTTAAATGACTGGTTTTAAAATGAATAATATTTTCATCATGTAAATGTTCTCCCTTTAAAGCAAGGGAAGCCAAACGAACGAAATCAGGAAGATTTGTTTTCTTTATGGCAATGACGTCAAATAAGCCATCGCTTAGATCTGCGGTTGGTGCCAATTTTTCAAATCCTCCTACCGAGTTACTGTTTGCAATTAAAAATAACATCACTTCTTCTCTAATAACCCTTTCATCTGTCTCAAGCGTGACATGAATTGGCTTTAAAAAAGGAAGCTTTTCTATTCCATGAACATAATAAGCGAGTTGTCCCAAAACTGTTTTTAATTTACTCGGTACCTCATAGGTTAATTCGGTTAACGTTCCGCCACCAGCAATATTAATAAAGTAATTGTCATTATATCGCCCAATATCAATAGCCATGCTATTTTGCTGACCGATAATTTTTGCTGCTTTTCTATAGTCCTTAGGAATTCCCAACGCCCTAGCAAAATCATTGGTTGTGCCTGCAGGAATAATTCCCATTTGCGGACGCTTTTCCAACATACTTAGCCCATTGATCACTTCATATAAAGTGCCATCGCCACCTGCAGCAATCACCACATCGAATCCTCTTTCTGCCGCTTCTTTTGCCGCTCTTGTCGCATCGCCATATCCTTTAGTCCGATGACACGAGGTTTCTAATCCATAGCTTTCTAAGATATCTAATATTTCTGGTAATCGCTTCTTGACTTCTTCCCTTCCAGAAGTAGGGTTATAAATGAAACGAGCTCGTTTCAACAGAATCACCTAATCCTTTGAATATAGTATCTATTACTTCCATTATTTTACTATACACGTTTTTAAACACTTTGGAAAGTCTCGATTAAACTTTCTATCCATTTTGCTATCCAACTACTAGGTAGATAGGCTTCACCCTTATATTTTACAGGATATCCTTCAATCGCCTTAGGAATCTTCTGATCTGTAAACAATCCTTTACTTAGAAACATCGGAACCACAATGGTTGTTAAGCCATTTAGCTGGTTAAGTTGTTTTTCAATAGTATGAGGAAGAAAGGTAGCATAATGAACTTGGGCATAGTCAGTTTGTTCTTTAAGTTGTTTTACTAAACTAGTTAAGATCCTTTCCCATCTTTCATGAAAGATAGACTCATCACTACCATGGGCAATCAATAGGAGCGCTTCTTCCTCTGGATTTACAGATAACTGCATCGCTTGGTTAATCATGTGCTGAACCACATAGAAGTGGTCATCCATGCATGATCCAAAATGAAAGTGTAAGCGGTTACTTTGATTAAATAATATGCTTTTAGTTTCTTCGATATGTGTACTACCTGATGAAACAAACATTGGGATGACAAAGACTTCCTTTGCTCTCAACTCTTGAAGTTGGTGAATCCCATCATTAATTAAACGACCTTCTACTTTTTCTAAAAAGGAAGTCACAATCGGATAGTGAGATTTTACCTTCCTTATTTCGTGATCCACCAATTCAACCCAATGTTTATTTCTTGATCCGTGGGCAATGACCCATACAGCTTTCTCCATTTTACTCTTTCCCTTTCGCATCACTAATGAGAAAGTATATTACAAAAGAAGCGACTTTCAGGAATGCCTTTCTTTCGTTATTCTTTATTCAAAGAAAGGCATGGATGACGGAGCTCGTTGTAATATACTCTTTCCCCTTATAAAAATGGAGGCCCCTTGATGGTTCCTCCATTATATCTTCAGTTTAACTCTGTTCATTTAATTTTTCCAAGATCAACTTGTTGACAAGAGCTGGATTAGCTTTTCCTCGGCTTTCCTTCATCACTTGCCCAACTAAGAAGCCTAATGCTTTTTCTTTCCCATTTCGGTAATCTTCTACTGATTGAGTATTCTTAGCCAATACTTGTTCAACGATTTTAGCAATTTCACCCTCATCGCTAATTTGGATCAGGCCTTTTTCTTTGACAATCGTTTCTGGGGCTTTACCTGTCTCTAACATTTCCCTTATAACGGTTTTCGCAATTTTATTACTTATCGTACCCTTTTCGATCAACTGAACCATATCACCTAAGCCTTTAGATGTAAGCTTACTTGCTTGAATCTCTAAGTTTTGCGCATTTAGATATCCTAAAACTTCTCCCATGATCCAGTTGGATACAGCTTTTGCATCCTGCGTATAATTCAAGGTTTCCTCAAAGAAGTTAGCTAAAGCCTTAGAAGAAGTGAGGATTTCTGCATCATAAGCAGGTAACCCATACTGATTGATATACCTTTCTTTTCTTGCATCAGGAAGCTCAGGTATTTCGCTTTTGATCCTCTCGATCCATTCCTCATCAATGATCGTATCTACCAAATCTGGATCAGGGAAATAGCGATAATCATGGGCCTCTTCTTTGCTCCTCATGGTAATGGTGACGCCTTGCTCTTCATTCCAGCGAAGCGTTTCTTGAATGATTTTGCCCCCTGCATCTAACACTTCAGCTTGTCTTTTTTCTTCATATTCAAGGGCGCGTTGTACCCCGCGGAAGGAGTTCATATTTTTTAGTTCTGTCTTGGTGCCAAATTCTTCTTGTCCAACAGGCCGTAAGCTGATATTGGCATCACAGCGTAACGAGCCTTCTTCCATTTTTACATCAGAGACGCCTGTATATTGAATAATGCTTTTTAATTTTTCCAAATAAGCTCTTGCTTCTTCAGGGGAACGAAGATCTGCTTCTGATACAATCTCGATCAATGGTACCCCTACACGATTATAATCGACTAGGGTTCCTTCCCCATTTTCTGCATGAGTTAATTTTCCGGCATCTTCTTCTAAATGGAGACGATTGATTCGAATCTTCTTCTTTTCTCCATTCACCTCGATTTCAATCCAACCATTACGTCCAATCGGTTTATCATATTGTGAGATCTGATAAGCCTTTGGTAAATCAGGATAAAAGTAATTCTTACGATCAAATTTTGTTTCTCTAGATATTTCACAATTTAATGCCAATGCGGCTTTGATGGCAAACTCTACTGCTTGTTTATTTAAGACAGGCAACACTCCTGGATGGCCCAAACAGATCGGGCAGGTATGGGTATTCGGGGGTGCACCAAATTCTGTCGAGCAGCCACAAAAAATTTTAGATTCTGTCGATAACTCAGCATGAACCTCTAAGCCAATCACTGTTTCATATCCCATTTTCCTACCCCCTTCTTACCTGTGCCTTTAATTTATGGTGTTCTGTATGTTGTTCAAAAGCATAAGCCGCTTTTAATATGGTCGATTCATCAAAATGCTTGCCAATAAGCTGCAAGCCAACAGGCAATCCATCTACCAAACCGGCAGGAATACTAATGGCAGGTAATCCAGCTAAATTGACGGGAACTGTTAATACATCATTGATATACATGGTTAACGGATCGCTTATTTTTTCACCAATTTTAAATGCTGTTGTTGGCACAGTTGGGCCAAGAATCAGGTCATACTTTTCAAAAACTTTTTCAAAATCCTGCTTGATTAAAGTCCTTACTTTTTGCGCTTTAAGATAATAGGCATCATAATAACCTGAACTTAAAGCATAGGTCCCTAACATAATCCGACGTTTCACCTCGGAGCCAAAGCCTTCACTGCGAGTTTTCTTATACATCTCGATTAGATTCTCTGCTGAATCAGCTCGAACGCCATAACGAACACCATCATAACGAGCTAAATTGGATGAGGCTTCAGATGGTGCTAAAATATAATAAGTGGCCACAGCATATTCAGTATGGGGTAAAGTAACCTCTTCCCATGTAGCACCTAAGCCTTCAAATACTTTTATAGCAGCTAGGATCTTTTCCTTTACTTTTGGTTCGATTCCTTCACCCATATATTCTTTAGGTACACCCATTTTTAATCCCTTGATCTCCCCTGTTAAATCTGAAAGATAATTGGGAATCTGTACATTGGCAGATGTGGAATCATATGGATCGTAACCTGCAATCGCTTGTAAGACATAGGCTGCATCTTCTACATTCTTAGTGATTGGTCCGATCTGATCCAAAGAGGAAGCAAAAGCAACAAGACCAAATCGGGAAACCAAACCATAAGTAGGCTTCAAACCTACTGTTCCGGTGAAAGACGCTGGTTGACGAATCGAGCCACCGGTATCAGAGCCAAGTGCATAATAGACTTCTCCTGCTGCGACTGCGGCTGCTGACCCTCCACTTGAACCGCCAGGAACATGGTCTAACTGCCAAGGATTATAGGTTGGATGAAACGCCGAATGTTCTGTAGAAGAGCCCATTGCAAATTCATCCATATTGGTTTTGCCCACCATGATCGATTGCTCTGCTAATATTTTCTTATATACGGTTGCGCTATAGATTGGCTGGTAATTGGCCAAAATTTTACTTGCACAAGTGGTTGTAACCCCTTCAGTGACAATATTGTCTTTGACCCCAGCAGGTAATCCAGCTAGGATTCCAAGCTCTTCTGATTGTTTAATCTCTTCATCGATTTGCTTTGCCTTATTTCTAGCACTTTCTTCATCAATTAGTAAAAAGGCTTGTACCTCTTTTTCTACCTCTTTAATTCTTTTAAAAGACTCCTCTACTAAATCTGTAGAAGTCAAATCTCTATTTTTTAAACGAGTATGTATTTCTGTCATCGATAAATCAAATAAAGACAAACTGCCCCCTCCTTTTCTTATCCTTCCATCACAGCAGGTACCTTAAATTGTCCATTTCTGTGGTCTGGAGCATTCTTTAAAGCGACCTCTCTAGGAATTGAATCTCTTTTTTCATCTTCTCTTAACACATTGCTAAGATCTAATGCATGACTTGTAGGTTTCACATGTTCTGTATCTAGTTCATTTAACTTTTGGGCAAATTCCAAAATAGAGTTTAAATGTTCTGTATATATATCTACTTCTTTTTCGGTTAATGATAATCTAGCAAGATTGGCAACATGTTGAACTTCTTGTGTTGAAATACTCAATATGAACACCCCCCTTAGACTTTAAATATTTACACGATTAAAAGAATTATATCATCATTTTAACCAATCATCATCTTTTCCTCAGGATATTTGAAATATTCTTTTCCACTTCTTTTTGCTAACGCATATCCAATCGTTAATGGTCCTAATTTCCCTATAAACATCGTTAACATAATGATAAAGCGGCCAATTGTTGTTAAATTAGGGGTAAGTCCCATACTTAAGCCAACTGTACCAAATGCAGATACCACTTCAAATAGGATCGTTAGAAAAGGTACTCCATGTTCTGTGATATCTAAGACTAATGTCATCACAATCACGATACCAAGGGCCAAAATAATAATCGTCAAAGCACGAAAAATATGATCGATCGGTAACCTTCTTTCAAAAAGGATCACATCTTGTTTCCCGAGTAGTAGAGATTTTGCCGTACTTAAAAGAATCGTTATTGTGGTAATTTTAATTCCACCACCTGTAGAACCAGGTGCAGCACCAATAAACATAAATAAGGTCATAATAAATAAAGTAGCTTGCTTTAAAGAGCCAATATCTAAGGTGTTAAAGCCAGCTGTTCTAGTTACTACAGATTGGAAAAAAGAAGCCATCACTTTTGTCCCAAAAGGCAGTTGAGCTAAGGAATGGGGATTCCCAAATTCTAATAGGAATATCAGCAAAGTACCTAATAAGATTAAAAATAAACTGACCGTTAACGTAACCTTACTATGTAAAGAGAGCTTTCGAACATGGAATTTTTTATTCCATACTTCTAAAAGTACAACAAAACCTAATCCTCCTAAAATAATCAGAGTAGCGACTACAAGATTGACAATGGGATGGTTGACATCCTCAACTAAACCTGTAGCAAACAGACTAAATCCTGCATTATTAAAAGCAGATACAGCATGAAAAGCACCATAGTAGGCTGCTTTTGCCCATCCTAGTCGTTCATGCCAACTATAAGTTAGAAAAATAGAACCGATAAGTTCAAAGAGTAATGTAATGCGAAGAAGATGTAGAGCAAGATTTACAATACCCGCCATGTGAATCTGATTACTACCCTCTTGCATCAATAATCTTTGTTTTAAACCAATTTTTTTCCCTAACAAGACAAAGATCGTAATCGCAAAAGACATAAAACCTAATCCGCCTACTTGAATTAAAAGCATAATAATGAGTTCACCAAACAGATTAAAGGTTGTCCCTGGATCAATGACATTCAGTCCAGTCACAGTTACCGCCGATGTGGCGGTAAATAAAGCTTCAATGTAATTAAGTTCAATGCCTGGTTCATGGGTAAACGGCAGATACAATAGTAGACTTCCGATTAGGATCGTGCTTAAAAAACCTAATACAAGGATTTGAGGTGGATTAAGTTGCAATCGTTGATTCATTCTGTGACCTCCAAAACGTACAGTAAATATCCTTCTCATTATAATACTTTTTAACTAAAGAACCAATAAAGAAAACTTGACTTGTGCCAAGCCTTTAGCGTAAGCAGAAGCCTATGCTGCACTTATATGATCTACTTATAATCTTTTATACTTTCTGATAGTACAAGTACAAAACAAGGATTGCAATCATTGAAAAAAGAATGCCGATAACATAGATCAAGGTGACAGCTTGTTTTTGGGTATAACCCATTCGAATTAAGCGATGATGAGCATGGTTTTGATCGGCGATATACAAAGGCTTGCTTTGTCTTATTCGTTTAAATAATACAAGGATCGTATCCAAAATAGGAACCCCTAGTGCTAAAATAACCATCACAATGGATATTAGTGTAGCACTTTTTAAAGCTCCTTCGATGGAAATAATAGCTAATACCATGCCCAGAAAGGCAGAGCCGGCATCTCCCATAAAAATTTTTGCAGGGTAAAAATTATGCCTTAGAAAACCTAAGCTAGATCCCATTAAAATAGCAGATAAAAGTGGAGTTACCTCCTGTCCTTTTACAAAAGCAATAAGAAATAACGTCATCGACGAGATTAAGGTAATGCCGCTTGCTAACCCATCTGCCCCATCGAGAAAATTCATCATGTTCATTAAACCGATTACCCACAGTAAAGTGACAAATAAAGATAACCCAGGAGGAAAAGGAATAAATTGATCCTGTAAAGGTGAAGTGATGCCCTCAATCCGTATATCCAAAGCAAATAACAGTAATCCGATCAAAAAATGAATCAAAAACTTAGGAAAAGCAGATAAATCCTTATTCCTTGTTTTGTAATAATCATCAAGAAGGCCTATTCCCACGATAAGCAGGCCAGCAATAAAAATAGCTAGGCGTAAATTTAAGGGTTTAATCCAGATCCAAGAGGATAAGATATACCCTATAAAAATGGCGATCCCTCCAAGAAGAGGAATAGGCTCTCGATGAATTTTCCTTTGATTCGGAATATCCACAAAATGATATCTAAAAGCAATGATACGTAAAATAGGAACTAAGATCAGAACAGAAAAAAAGGCAAAAATGAATGGAAGGAGATAACTTTTCATCGCAAAGCCCCCATTATCTTTTTACCTTCTAGTCTTTACTTCCAAGCGTTCTCTTATGATACCTAATCAAAAAGATTCCTTATGAGATAAAAATGGTGAAATAAGCAATGATTTTGGCACTAGGTATAAAGATCAATTGTCCAATCAATGTTCCGACAATTTTCCCCATAATGAGTACCCCTACCATGTTAGAGATATTTAAGTAACTTTTTTTGTCATGGATCACTTCATCTGTTAAAAGTGCAACTTGAGGGTCAACGAAAACGGTATAAAGAATGGTTGCGATTCCGTTAATAATCCCGGAAGACATGACCGCTCTTGTTGCATGCTCAGGTACAAGCAAGGAGGCAAACATGGCAGCCAAGACCCCTACCGTATAGATGGCTGTTATTGCGATTTGCAAGATAATCAGCCTTTTTGGTACACCTGCAATTCGGAACCGATGTATATTAACACGAGGTGGGGAAAACTCTTTCCCTATCCTTCTGATTTTCCCAATCGTTAAGGTTCTTCTCAAAAGATGAGGAATCGATCCATACAATTCAAGCTTCACAATCGCCTTTGAAAAGATACGAATAAACGTTGGAATTAATAGCGCCCCTAAGAAGCTTCCGATTGTTGCAGAAAGAATAATCAAGCGAAATCTTGTCTCAACCCAACCCAAATCTCCAGTTTGTGCGCCATAATCCACGAAACCTCCAGCTAATGGTCCTTGAACCATATTGGATGTTCTAGAAATAAGTACGAGAATATTGAACAAGGACAAAGCCAAAGCTAACCTTCTCGTTCGAACTCCTGCCAAGCGCACCGAATAGGAGAAGGTATCAATCATATGGATAATAATGGTCAATGAACTAACAATGATTAAGTCTTGTAACATCGTCATAAATAAGATCCGTCCTTTTAACTTTGCAAAAATAAGTTCATCCTATTATACCCCCAAATAAGACGATTGCAAACGATAAGAGATGCTATTTTTCTAGCATCTCTTTTTCGCAAGGTCATATTATTTAAATCAACTTATAGTTTTTCGGAGATCGATTTTAGTTGCATAAAGAGTAAGAGATAGTCTTGCCCACCTGTTTTTGAATCTGTACCAGACATATTAAAGCCACCAAATGGATGAGCGCCTACAATAGCTCCTGTCGATTTACGGTTGAAGTAGAGGTTACCACAATGTAATTCTTCACGACCTTTTTCAATCGTTTCTCTGCTTCTTGCAAAGAGTGAACCAGTTAAACCATATTCTGTGTCATTAAAAATCCGTACCCCATCCTCAAAATCTTCTGCCTTAATTACTGCTAACACAGGGCCAAAAATTTCTTCTTGACCAATCACTGCTTTGGAATCAACGTCAGCAATAATCGTTGGTTCAATAAAGTAGCCAACTGAGTCATCACTATTTCCACCCAAAACAAGACGTCCTTCTTTTTTACCTATTTCAATGTAACGGTTGATACTATCAAAAGCAGCTTTATCTATCACAGGGCCAAAATTATTTTTTACATTGACTGGGTCACCGATAGAAAGAGCCTTTGCTTTCTCAGTAACTAAGTTTAATACCTCATCGTATACGTCTTTATGGACAATAGCCCTAGAACATGCAGAACATTTTTGCCCTTGGAACCCATAGGCAGATGCAACGATTGCATTAGCGGCATCATTTAAATCAGCATCATGATCGACTAAAATTGCATCTTTACCACCCATTTCAGCAATGACACGTTTGATCCATTTTTGACCAGGGCTAATCTTTGCTGCCTTTTCAGTAATGCGTAAACCAATTTCACGAGAACCGGTAAAGCTAATAAATCTAGTTAATGGATGCTCTACTAAATAATCTCCTACTTCGCCACCACTTCCAGGTAGATAGTTAACCACTCCAGCAGGAATGCCCGCCTCCTCAAGAAGTTCAGCAAATTTAGCTGCAATAACTGGGGTTGCACTCGCTGGTTTTAAAATAACGGTATTTCCTGATACAACCGCACCTGTTGTCATCCCAACCAAGATCGCTAACGGAAAGTTCCATGGTGGTATAATGATTCCTACTCCTAATGGTATATAAACAAGGTCATTTGTTTCACCATCTAGTGGAGTAACCTTTTGTGGCCCTGCTAAACGAACCATTTCACGGCCATAGTATTCCATGAAATCAATTGCTTCTGCTGTGTCTGCGTCTGCTTCAGCCCAACTCTTCCCAGCTTCATAAACCATTGTAGCAGAGAATTCGTGTTTACGTCGACGAAGAATCGCTGCTGCCTTGAATAGTAACCGAGCTCGGCCTTCTGCAGGGAACCTTTTCCATTCTTCAAACTTTTTCGCTGCCTCTTGAATCGCTTTTTCGGCTAATTCTTGATTTGCTTTGGAAACCACACCAATGACTTCATCTTTTTTTGCAGGGTTATAGGATACGATTTTTTTCTCGGTAAAGATTTTTTCTCCATTTATAATTAAAGGATATTCTTTTCCTAATTGTGACTTCACAAGTTCTAATGCAGCCTCAAAAGCTTTTCGATTTTCCTCTTTTGAAAAATCTGTAAGTGGTTCTGGCGTAAACTCTTTAATCATACAATCAGCTCCTTTTATTTTTCTTTAGAATTTTGGAAGAAATGTTTTTCACAAATTTGATTAGATTCTCACTCCCCCCTTTTCATTAAAAATCATATTTTCTCATATATTTTATATGCAAAAATAATGCCAAGTTTAATCAATCCCATACTTTTTCATTTTATTGTATAGGGTTGCGCGTGAAATCCCTAACATCTTAGCAGCTGCACTTTTGTTACGATAGGTCGTTTGTAAGGCTTGGCGTATTTTCCATTCTTCCTGTTTTGCTTCATCTAGTGTTGAATCTAGTAATTGCTTTTTAGTAACGGAAACCCCTTTTTTAAGAATATGATGTAAATGGTAAGGTTCAATTCTCTCCTCTTCACCCGCTAAAATAATTAAACGCTCTGCAACATTCCGAAGCTGTCGAATATTCCCGCGCCATTCATCATGTAAAAAGATCGACATTACCTTTGCGGAGATTTTAGGTACATTGGTATCATATTTAAAGGAAAATTCCTTTAAAAAGAGTGTTAATAGATCAGGGATGTCCTCTGCTCTTTCCCGTAATGGTGGGATATATAATGAAATGACATTTAAACGATAATATAAATCCTCCCTAAACTTACCTGTAGCTACCATTTCCTCCAAATTGCGATTGGTTGCAGTGATAATCCGCACATCTACAGGGATTGCTGTATTTCCACCTAGACGGTAAAATTGTTTTTCTTGTAAAACACGTAAAAGCTTAACCTGTAAATCTAGTGGTAACTCCCCAACCTCATCTAAAAATAGCGTTCCTCCTTTGGCAAGGTCAATTTTCCCTTTTTTGCCTTCCTTTATTGCCCCTGTAAAGGCACCTTTTTCATAGCCAAACAGCTCACTTTCAAATAGTGAAGCTGGGATTGCCCCACAGTTTATGGCTACGAAAGGAAGGTCTGCTCGCCTACTTCCTTTATGAATCGCTTCAGCAAATAACTCCTTTCCTACTCCACTTTCTCCAGTGATCAATACAGTGGCATCTGTTTTTGCTACTTTTTTTGCTATAGCAATGGTTTCTTTAATCACATGGCTTTTCCCTTTAATCTTTCCAAACGGATCGACTGAGTAATTCTTTTCATATTTATTTTCTAAATCATGAATATATGCTTTAGTCGTTGACAACTCCTCGTTTAAGCGTACGACATCACTAATGTCCCGTTCTACCGATATTCCGCCTATTAACCTACCTTCCATATAAACAGGGGTAGCATTGATTAGAACATGAACATTGGGAATAGGCTGGTTATATTTGTGCTTGATTTTTAAACCCTTATTGAGGGTTTGCTTTAAAACAACTGCATCTTCTTGGAAAAACTTCGTAATTGGCTGTCCTAAAACCTCCTGTGTTTTAAAACCATAAAACTGCTCAGAGGCTGTATTCCAGGTAACAATATCCCCATTAGCATTTACCCCTGTAACCGCATCACTAATCGATAAAAGCAGTGCTTCATAATAGGCTAGGGTCATCTTCCAAGCTTGAAAAAGTGTTAAAACCAAGCGTTGAAAAGGAATCCAAGCAATGATTTCCCCATCTTGCTCTAAGCCAATATCTTTTCCCTCTTCTAGCTGATTTAAATCTGCTAGAGTTGCCTCGTAGGGAAAAAGATTCAAGTTTTTCATCTTTTTTGTTTTATCCCATGGTTCTGCGATATCTTTTAGCTTTAACACTTGCTGAAGCATGACTCCCACTCCCGTTATACAATTTTGTTAATATTATTTATATTTTAAACAATATTGTAAAAATCGACTAGACACTTATACAAAAAATTTTGTCTATTGATTATTTTTATTCTCTTTGGAAAATTGGCATAAAAATTGCTTAAAAATTGCTTATTGAATAGTTAAATCATTTTTAGCCGCATAGAAAGAAAAATCGTAAAAAAAAGTGAGGTAGAGGAATATGGCCTTTGAACAATTAGGTCGTAAAGTTGTTTTAGGGATAGCAAGCAATAAAGCAGTCACCAATGTGGTTACAAAGCATGGTATGAGAATGGGGGCAAAGCGCTTTATCGCTGGAGAGAGCTTAGAGCAAGCTGTAGAAATGGTCAAACAGTTAAATAAGGAAGGACTTCTAGTTACCTTAGACCATGTGGGAGAAAGCGTATCCACAAAGGATGAAGCGATACAAGCAACCGATGAGGCGATCCGAATTTTTGAAATGATCGAACAACATCAATTACAATCCAATGTTTCTGTCAAACTCACCCAGCTTGGGTTAAGTATTGACCATGATTTTTGTTATCAAAATATGGACCGAATTGTAGCCGCAGCTAAAGAACGTAACAATTTTGTCAGAATCGATATCGAAGACTCTCCAGTCGTTGACATTACGATAGATATTTTTAAACGTGTATTAGCCAAATACGGCAAGGAACATGTAGGCTTAGTCGTTCAATCTTACCTTTATCGAACAGAAAAAGACGTAGAAGGGCTAGGAAAATTAGGGGCAAGCCTTCGCATCGTTAAAGGCGCCTATAAGGAACCTAAGGAAGTTGCTTTCCCGCTAAAGAGAGACGTAGATGCCAATTATAATAAAATCGTGGCCCTCCATTTAAAAAATGGCCATTATACAGCTGTTGCTACTCATGATGAAAAAATTATTCAGGAGACAAAACGCTTTGTCAAAGAAAATAACATTTCCAATGATCAATTTGAATTTCAAATGTTATATGGGGTTCGTAATGGGTTACAACGTGAATTAGTAAAAGAAGGGTATAAAGTAAGAGTATATACCCCTTATGGAAAGCATTGGTATCCTTACTTCTCAAGACGTATTGCCGAAAGACCTGCTAATGGGCTATTCATTCTAAAAAGTTTGTTTAAATCATAAAGAATTGTATATTCCAACGCACTCCGTTGTCCGTGCATTTCTTTGAATAAAACATTAGGTAAGAAATACACTCCCAAAAGTCGTTACTTATGAAATATAAAAATCCACCAAATACTTAAGAGGAAGACTTTTGCGGGGTTCCTTACTTTGAAATGATAGTCGTGCAAAAAAGAACGTACCTTATTTTTTAAGGATACGTTCTTTTTGTTATTCATTATTTTGTAGGATTAATCCCTATAAATATGGACAAAGTCATCACCATTTGCTTGCCTAATATAAATCGCCTTTGGTTGGTCGATCGTTTGAACATAAAGGTTGATTTGACTGTCTGTGGGGAAATATTTAGAAATCAATGCAATTGCAAATTGGGTAAATTGAATCACTTCAACGGTAGAGTCAAACTCAGTATTTACATTGATTGTCAATTCAATTAAGTTACCATTTACAAATCTGGCCAAGCCAGTTAGCCCTGCAAATCCTGGGAGATACTCATTTAACTGATCTTTTAACTGGTTAAAGCCAAGAGATATATCGCCTTCACTACCATTATATGAACTTCCTTTTGCAGGTAGGAAAAGATAAGACTCTTCTATATTTGTCCAATCATCTATACTATTTTCCTTTTCTTTTACTTCTCCTTTTAAGATAAAAGTTCCAGGGAGTTTCATATCAAATTCTTCAGCTTTCACAATCCCAAACAAAATAGAAGGATCTGTTACTTTCTTCCGTACCATGGACAAGATTTTATTTGCAATTTCTTTCGATCTCTCTCTAATCTGATCATCGGTATAGGACTTTATCGTTTCTCCTTCCTGATAAACAGAGGACACGAATAATCCAACCACAACCCCGCCATAAGTTCCATCTTCATGTAAGTAATCATGTTCAACGACAGAATAAAGAAAATCTTGGTATTGATCTAGAATCGGTTCAATCTCATTCATCGTTAAAACTTGTCCTTCTTGAAAAACAAATTCGCTAGGATCGTATTCATTTTTTGCTATTTCAATTAAACCTAGTTCGAATTTGTTGGAATCTAGACGTCTAGGAAGTTCCTTTAACATTCCAGCAATTGGACTTGGCTTATATGGCAAAACACCACGGTAATATTCTTCGTTTACCTTTACGTCTGGCGCAATAATAGAAGTAGGTTCCATCGCTTCATTCTGTTTTTGACTATTTTCAAGTGGTTGCCAAATGGAACAACCGCTAAAGATAAACGTAAAAGAAAATAAAAGGATAAATAACCTTTTCCTCTTAAATCGCATGAAAAAGCCTCCTTATCTATGTTGCAGACTACCTTTGTCCATTTTATCACTGATAACAAGTGTTTGCATCTATCAAAATTTTTCTATACAATGAATCTCAAAGGGATAGAGAAAGGGATTGTTCATGAAGCATTATGCGGTAAAAGTTCTAATTACAATCGGTATCATTATTGGTATTTTATTGATACCTTTGGTCTTTTATTATGTTTTTCCACATTTTATTCCGTTTATCTTTGCTTATCTATTTGCATTGATGTTAGAACCCATTAACCTCTGGTTAATGAAAATGACAAAACTAAAACGAAGCATTGCTGTTAACATTACTTATTTCCTCTTTTTGGGTACTTTTTCCTGGTTAGTTTATATGATTGTTACACGGATCAGCATTGAAATGGTGAATTTGATTCAATATATCCAAAAGAATATTCCGAATATCCAGCTTTGGTTCTTCCATATATATCGACAAACGCAAGATGTGATTCAGATGCTCCCTACTGAAGTATCAACGCAGATTAACCAATCTTTTACTCAATTTATCAACGATTTAGCCAACATGGACCTATTATCTACGATAGGAACTCAAACCTATAATATTACAACAGCGATACCAAACTACTTTATTACACTGATTCTCTTTTTTGTTTCTCTCTTCTTAATTAGTTTAAATCTTCCTTATATAAATCGGAAGTTTTTTAGCTATTTTAAAAAAGAATCAAAAGCAAAGTTAGAGATTATTTTAAAAGATATCCGAGTTGCAACCTTTGGTTTCTTACATGCACAAGTCATTCTTAGTTCGATTACTTATATCATCAGCTTAATTGGATTAGTTCTATTAAATGTAGGCTACGCTTCTGCGATCGCTTTGTTGATTGTTGTGGTCGATATTTTACCGATTCTAGGTACTGGTTCTGTACTTATGCCATGGGCTATTTTTTCAATTACAAAAGGAAATACCCTTTTAGGAATCGGATTAATTGTTCTCTTTATCGTGATTACTGTGGTACGACGAGTAATCGAACCAAAAATATTAGGAGAAAGAATTGGATTGGATCCATTAACCACATTAATTAGTATTTGGGTAGGATTTAAAGTACTAGGTATCCTTGGTGTTTTCCTAGGTCCATTATTGTTGATTCTTTATAAGGCATTAGTCAAAGCAAAAGTGATTCGTTATCGGCTTAAAATATAACAATACCCATAAGGGGACTCATAAATAAAAAAGGTTTGTATATTCCATCGCGCTCCGTCATCCGTGCCCTTCTATGAATAAAGATTACGGAGAGAAGGGCACTTCTGAAGGCACACAAAGTGTACAAGTCGTGCTACACAGCTAAAGCTGCTAGTCACGCTATGTCGCAGCTTATGGAATATTCAAACCCTTTTATACTCTAATTTACTTTTCCTTGTTTTCTATATCTTTTAACATAATAGATTAAACCAATACCTATGAAAAGAATTAGAAAAATGATAGCTACCCATGAGCTAAACACTTGAACCATTTGCTCCCAACGATTCGCTACTATATAGCCAAAAGCTAACCATGTCGTCGTCCAAAAAACAAAGCCTAACAAACTATAGACGAAGAATACTGGCCAGCTCATTCGACCAATTCCCGCCATATAGGAGGAAATGGTCCGAACTCCTGGGAGATGTCTGCCTAAGACCAGTACCCAGACACCAAAACGTCTAGATAATCTCATCGTCATTTTGATATGACGCCTTTTTAGGAAAAGATATTTCCCATATCGGAACAATAGGCCGATACCATATGTCCTCCCTAAATAAAAAGCGATCCAGGAACCTATCCATGAACCAAGTGAAGCAGTAGCCACAAGGAGCAGGAAGGGATAATCACCCCGTTGGGATAAAAAACCAAAAAAGGCCATTGTGGTTTCTCCCGGAAAGGGAACTCCCATCCCCTCAAGAAATAGCCCTACCCCTAATCCAGGGATTCCAATGGTACGAAAAATGATGATGATCCAATCCCATAATTGCTCCATGTTTACACCTCGATAGTTCTATATTCCGCTATTTTGAAAAATTGTTTTGATCAGTTGTTTTTTACAATGCTGCCCCATCATCCGTGCCTTTCTGTAAATGAAATAATAGGTCTTCTTCTGTTAATACTGTTATTCCTAACTCTTGGGCTTTTGTCAGCTTTGAACCTGCTTTTTCACCTGCGATCACGAAGTCTGTCTTCTTCGTCACACTATTTGTCACTTTTGCCCCAAGAGCTTCTAACTTTTCAGCTGCTTCTTGTCTCGTCATTTGTTCTAAAGTACCTGTAAGGACAACCGTTTTGCCGTAGAAAATAGAATCTGTTGTCGCTGTAGATTCTTCTAATCTTGGGCCTTTATATGTCATATTCAAACCTTGTTCTTTTAAACGTTGGATCGTTTCTTGTACTTCAGCAGAGCGGAAGAAGGTTACGATACTATCTGCCATTTTAGGGCCTATTTCATCAATAGCCATTAGTTCTTCTTCAGATGCCTTAGCTAAATCATCCATCGTTCCATATTTTTGCGCCAAAACCTTTGCCGCTTTTGCCCCTACTAACCGGATGCCTAAACCAAATAAAAGCTTCTCTAATGAGTTTTCTTTACTTTTTTCAATCGCTTCTAGCAGATTCTGCACAGACTTTTCACCCATTCTTTCTAATGGGAGTAAATCTTCTTTTTTAAGCGTATATAAATCTGCCACACTGTGAACCAGTCCCTGTTCAAATAGTTGAGCAACTACTTTTTCTCCTAATCCTTCAATATTCATTGCATCTCTAGAAACAAAATGAATAATTCCTTCTAGAATTTGCGCAGGACATTTTGGGTTGATACACCTTAAAGCAACTTCTCCTTCTAGGCGTATCAAGTCACTTTCACAAGCTGGACACTGGGTTGGCATATGATAAGGTTGTTCTTTACCTGTTCGCCTTTCAGGGAGAACGGCTACAACTTCAGGAATGATATCTCCTGCCTTTTTCACAATGACATGATCGCCAAGCATGATCCCCTTTTCGCGTATCATATCTTCATTATGCAAGGATGCTCTTTTCACAGTGGTTCCAGCAACGTTTACCGGCTTTAATATCGCAGTAGGCGTAATGACTCCTGTTCTTCCAACACTCACTTCTATCGCTTCTAGTACGGTAACCACTTCTTCCGCAGGAAACTTATAAGCTATCGCCCATCTTGGACTTTTGGCGGTAAAACCAAGGCGTTGTTGCAATTCATAAGAATCCACCTTAATCACCATTCCGTCTATTTCATAGGGAAGATGTGGCCTTTTTTCGGTCCAACCCTGAATAAACTGGATAACCTCCTCCATCGTAGAAAATAGGCGTCGTTCGGGGTTCACTTTTAAACCAAGCTGTTCTAAAAAATTTAATCCTTCACTATGGGATTTTAATTCGATTCCTTCGATCGACCCAATTCCGTAAAGAAAAAGATCTAATGCTCTTTCTGCAGCTACTTTAGGATCTAATTGTCTTAAAGAACCCGCTGCGGCATTCCGAGGATTAGCAAAAAGAGGCTCGCCAGTTTGTTCCCGTTGCTTGTTGATTCGTTGAAATTCTTTTTTTGGTAGATACGCTTCTCCTCTTACTTCGATGGTAACGGGATCCTTTAATCTTAAAGGTAAGGAGCGAATCGTTTTTAAGTTTTGTGTAATATCCTCACCAATCGTACCGTCTCCTCGTGTTGCTCCACGCACAAACAAGCCATTTTCATAGGTTAGAGAAACAGCAAGGCCATCAATTTTAAGCTCAACCATGTAATTCACTTGCTCTCCACCTACTGCTTGGCGTACACGACGATCAAATTCATAAAGGTCTTGTTCATTAAAAGCATTACCTAAAGATAACAATGGAATGCGATGTTCAACCTTTTGAAATTGATCAAGTGGTACTCCCCCTACTCTTTGTGTAGGTGAATCAGGGGTGATCAAATCTGGATACTCTGCTTCAATGGCGATCAATTCCTGCATCAATTGATCATACTCTTGGTCTGTAATTGTAGGCTGATCTTGGACATAGTAACGATAACTATGTTCATTGATCGTTTTGCGTAATTCCTCGATTCGTTTGTTTGCTTGCTGCTTGTCCATCTTTAATTCTTCCTTCCTACTCCACTTTTTCAATAGGTGCAAACCTGGCTAACAGCTTTTTAATACCGATTGGGGTTGGAAAAGCAATTTGCAATTCCAAATCTTCACGTTCCCCTTTTACCGTAACAACTGTTCCAATCCCCCACTTAGTATGTTTCACTTTATCCCCTACTTGCCAATCCGAACGAGGTTCAGGTCTTTTTTGCATCTCGGGCATAGTCGCCCTTTGCATAGGTCGGGTAGGTTGTGACCTTTCGCGTAAATCCTCTAAGACGTCCTCAGGTATCTCTTTAATAAAACGTGAAGGTGGATTTATTTGTGTTCTACCAAATAGCATCCGTGAACCAGCATGGGTCAGATATAATTCTTGTTCTGCCCGTGTAATTCCAACATAGGCTAGTCTTCGCTCTTCTTCCATTTCGTCCTCTTCCATTAACGCCCGATTATGAGGGAAAATGCCTTCTTCCATTCCTGCCAAGAAGACAACAGGAAATTCAAGTCCCTTCGCACTATGAAGGGTCATCATCGTAACACCTTTCTCTGCTTCAGCTTCATCCATTTGATCTACATCACTCACAAGTGCAATTTCTGTTAAGAAGGTCACTAATGATTTATCTTCACTTTTATTTTCAAATTCTAATGTGACAGAGAGTAATTCTTCAATATTTTCCAAGCGACTTTCTGCTTCCAGAGTTTTTTCTTTCTTTAATTCTTCACGGTAGCCTGTTTTCTCAATCACCTGTTCTGTTAATTCTGAGACCCCAAGATAATCTACCATTTGACTAAATTGAGAAATGATCCCTGCAAATTCGCTCACCTTATTGGCTGCTTTTGCACTTAAACCGATAAAATCGACAACTTGAATAGCAGCAAACATCGATATGCCTTGAGATGCAGCATATTCTGCAATTTTATCTACTGTTGCAGCTCCAATCCCCCGTTTAGGGACATTGATCACTCTACGTAAACTAATATCATCATCTGGATTGACGATTAAGCGAAGATACGCCATGATATCCTTGATTTCTTTGCGATCATAGAACTTGGTACCGCCAACCATTTTATAAGGAATATTCGATTTGATAAAAATTTCCTCAATCACACGAGTTTGGGCATTTGTCCGATATAGGACAGCAAAATCATGATACTGTTTTCCTTTGTCAATACCATCTTGAATCACTTTGGCAATAAAATAGGCTTCATCATGTTCATTCATCGCTTCGTAAAGCGTAATTTTTTCTCCTTGAGGGTTCTCTGTCCAAAGATTTTTCTCTTTACGCTGAAAATTATTTTTAATGACCTCATTGGCTGCACGCAGAATATTCTTCGTTGAACGGTAATTTTGTTCCAGTTTTATCACTTGAGCATTAGGAAAATCCTTTTCAAAGTTTAGGATATTTTGAATATCTGCTCCACGCCATTTGTAAATCGATTGGTCTGTATCTCCAACGACACAGATATTTTGATAATGGTCTGCTAACATTTGTACTAATAGGTATTGTGCACGGTTTGTATCTTGATACTCATCAATATGAATATATTTAAATTTATTTTGATAAAAAGCTAATACTTCCGGTACTTGTTGAAATAATTGAACCGTTACCATGATCAAATCATCAAAATCTAAAGAGTGATTCGCCTTTAGCCTTGCTTGATACTTCTCATAAACGGCAAGTACCTTTTGCATAAAAAAGTCGTTCGCTATTTTGGCAAAAGCCTCTGGTGATTTCAGTTCATTCTTCGCTTGACTAATGGTGGCTTGAATCGCCTTTGGTTCAAACTTTTTGTTATCGATATTCAGTTCATTCATAATCTGTTTGATCACGTTCAACTGATCTGATGCATCTAAAATCGAGAAATTATTAGAATAGCCAAGTCGTTGAATATCTTTACGTAAAATACGGACACACATCGAATGGAAGGTAGAGATCCAAATGTCTTCTGCCTGTGGTCCCACTAATCGTGCAACGCGATCCTTCATTTCTCTTGCAGCTTTATTGGTAAAGGTAATCGCTAAGATACTCCATGGTGCAATCCCTTTATATAGTAAATGAGCAATACGATGGGTCAAAACCTTTGTTTTGCCACTTCCTGCTCCAGCTAGGATCAATAATGGTCCATTGATTGTTTCAACCGCTTTTTGTTGTTGTGGATTTAACCCTTTAAAAATATCATTACCTATCATTTGTTCCATTTTCTCCACCCTTTATCGCACGTTTGTTCGTTTTCCGGTTTCTCTACCAAATTATATCGAATCCGTCCCCTTGATTCAATAAGAAGGCAGGATTCAGAAAGTTTTTTTCAGAGTGGGACAATGGTTTTTCGTTTCTATGAATTTTAACAAGCATACAAAAATATACATAAAGAGATGGACAAAATAGGGGATGAATAAAGTGCAGCTCTTTTCTAAAGCAATTGCGATCCTATTAGGTAGTTTGATCCTTGCGGTAGGAATCAACTTTTTCCTTGTTCCTTTTCATTTATTAGATGGGGGAATGATTGGGATTGCATTGATTGTCAATTATTTGTCAGGAGTGAAGGTGGGCTTAACTATTATTTTATTAAGCATTCCAATATATCTATTGGCTTGGTTTAAATATCGATCATTTTTCTATCATAGTATTCATGGGATGCTCATCTCTTCTTTATTTATCGATGTTTTACGTCCGTATCAATACTATTTTTTGTATTATATAGAACTTGATCCATTAAGCAGTTCGATTATAGGTGGGCTCTTTGTCGGAACGGGAATTGGCATCATGCTCCGATTTAAAACAAGTACAGGCGGCACAGATCTATTAGCCCAATATTTGTCTACAATTCTTCCTATTAACGTTGGCTTGATCATTTTTATGATTGATGCGATCGTGATCTACTTAGGCGGGGTTTTGATTTCGAAGGAAACCTTAATTCTCTCCTTTATTACGATCATGGCAGTCGGTGTGGCCACATCTCTTTTAACCTGGAAGCAAAAGAAGGTGGTAAAATAAGAAATCCTGATATTCGTGAAAACAATGAAAACAATTAAAACCATAGAAATATTATTTTAAATGTTATTTACAATAGTCAATGAACCAATTTTCTAATTCTGTCGTTCCTTGCCTTCCAAGACTTCCTAATAGAACTAAAATTACAAAAGCAGGTAGAACAATGAATGTAAATATTGTATATATTCGGACGAAATATCTTTCAACCAAAGTTATAATCGCAACAATCAAAGTGACCAATATAAAACTATAGTAAACTACCCAAAACCAAGTAGGAAGTGTCGACCCCATTTAGATCATCTCCATCTAATACAAAAAAGTCAGCAATAACATTTATCTTATCATTTGCAATAGCAATTTCTCTCAAAACTCCACTAAGTCGTTTTTCTTTAATAATATTATTGTTTTTGATATTTATTTTCGTTAATAGTCCAGAATCTATTGAAGTGTTATGGATAACATATAAAAAATTATCTTTTACAACCAACTTAATTGGCAGTTTTTTTGTTTTTATATAGCGTTTATTCCCGGTTTTCATGTTAAACTCTAATATTTTATTCCCAGGTTCCGATGGTATTCCTGTAACAGGTACGTATAAATTCTCTTTATAAATCTTTTCTTTTTGTAAGCCACCAATATCGAGATTGATTTCTTCTACAACATCCCAATTTTGCGAAAATAGAACTATTTTACTTTTATTGTAAAGATTAGATGTAAAGATTACTCCATATTTAAATGATAATATGTTATTGTTGGACTGTTGTGTACATCCTAGGCTAACTATAAGTAGCCCTATTATCATTAATTTCAATTTTATCATGCAGCATGACCACCAGCCCATGCACTCGAGCTACTACTAGCAGTGTCTAACGTCACTAGAAACATTCCAGGTCTTGAATAGTAACCAGCTTGTATTGAAACGTCTCCAGAAACCTTTGAATCCCCATAATATTTGGAAACTTCACGAGATTTCCATTGCTTTTTAATGATTCAATTTGCATTTTTTCCTGTTTTATCTCTGTCAGCTGTTTTTTAGTTTGGTGATGATTTTACTAGGTAGACGTCAACAATGAAAAAATAGTTCCCATTTTAAAAATATTATTAAAAATCGGGAACGATTTTTCTTTTTATTACGTCTATCTAATGAAAAAATCTCTAGGAGGTATACAAGGTGAAACAACTAAAAAAAGTCGGTATTTTATTACTAACTGCATGGATGATTTCTGGTGTTTTTTTTACTGATACTAGTTTAGCTGCAGATAAAACCCAGGTTCCTTCAGCACCAACGGAAGGGACCCCGTCTAAAAATTCTAATTTTGGTTCTATGGAAGAAAGTATTGAGATTCAGTCCACACAGTATATAAAAAGCTGGAATACAAACATTAATAATTTATCTGTCAATATCGTAAATGTTAGTGGTTTTACTGATTCTTACTCAACATTAGAGACAATTTCAGTTGACCTTTATTTACAATATTGGGATTCAGGACAAGGGAAATGGGTTGACTTAGTGCACGTAGGGGAATTTAAACAATCAAACACATCTCATGTTGCAGGCACTGATGACGTAGCAGTTTCTAGCGGGTTTTATTACCGAACAAGAGGAATTCATTACATTATTGAAAACGGAACGGTGGAGGAAACAAGTTCAGTATCTACATACATTTATTTAAAATAATAACTAGAGGGCATTTTTTTGATGCCCTCTTTTTCTTGACCCTATCTTTCAGATAGACTTAGCTATTTCTAACATTTCATGATCTGATAATTGACTTTCTATTAAAAATTGAACGTCTTGATAAACCCAAATTATTTTTTTTGTCCCATCTTTAAATGTAAACATTGTTCCCTTTATTCCATTGATATTAACCTCTTTTATAACAGTGTCTTCATTATCTACTCCAAATGAATAACCCATTTGGTCTTTAACGAAAATTTCCTGTATAGAAAATGTTTGTTGTTCATTTTTATAATGAAGTTTGATCTCATTGCTTTTTCGATCACCCACTCTGATCACAGAAACATAGCTAAGTTCAAATCCGGGGGGAACTTTTTTAGGAACATTGATTGTGAAACCATCAATCATTTTTTGTGCTTCTGTTAGACTCATATCTTCCACTTTTATTTGTTTATTTAAAACCTGAGCCTCTGGCTTCGGTCCATTACTGTTTGAGGAAATTGGCTGCCCAATTTTCCCTGTTAAATCGGTAATCGTACCTTGAGCCTTTAAAAAGAATTTTGAAATCCAATCAAATGCCGATGCATTCGGAGATTGATAAAAGAACACAACAAGTATAAAAACACTAATAATTACAACACTAATACGCTTCATTCGTTTCTGAAACTTTAAGGAATTGCTATTTTGAGAATACAGCATATGGCGTATGTTTTCCCATGTTTCTTCTTTTGAAACCAGGGGTGGCGGACTTTTTTCTAATTCCTCCTCAAGGATTTCCTTTATTAAGTGATCAATATTTATGTCTTTTTTCTTCATAAGGAATCACCATCCATGGTATCTGAGCTTAACAAAAGAGATTTTAATTTGTTTTTTGCCCGGTAGATTCTAGATTTAACCGTACCAATATTCTCTCCAAGTATTTTCGCAATTTCTTGCTCTTTTAAATCATGTCCATATTTTAAAATAATGACTGCACGAAAATTAGTCGGTAACTCGTTAATAACGGATCGAAGATTTTCTTTTAACCATTCCTGCTCCATCTCAGATTCAACAGAACTAGATGAAGTTTGTTGGAAAATTTCATCTTCTAACAAGGAATTCTCCATTGGAATTCCGCTTGATCTTTTTTGCTTACGAATCAAATCAACAGCAGTTCGTGTAGCAATTACAGATAACCATGCACCGATACTTTCATCATTCTTGAGTTGATCCATATGGTTATATGCTTTAAGAAAAGTTTCTTGCAAGACATCCTGAGCGAGATAGTGATCTTTGGTAATGAAATATGCTTTACGATACACTTGGTCATGAAACTTTTCAAATAAAATACGTTTAGTCTCTTCATCATTCTTCTGAATTTTTGCCATTACAGATTTTAACACTTTGGCCTTCTCTCCCCAACACGAAACAACTATATAACAAAATATTTCATATTATTTAGCTTTTTCCACTATCCATGGAAAAGTTTGGAGACTCTTTTTATAATATAGACTCAACAAACTTGATAATCGTTGCGAAAAAAATTAAATTTTTTTGAAATTAAGAGGAAAGACCCATATTTTTGAGGAATTTAGACAGAACAGTTGATTAAGTAGTATTTTAGCCCTGTGTATATAAGTTCTACAGGGCTAATAGAGACATCTAAATAAATTTATATGGGGATATACGTAAAGTTCCTTATTTTTTAATTCGTTCAAGCATCTTCAAAAAATATACAAACACAAAAGACTTATTTGTTATCATTTATTTTAATTTTTTGTTTTTCTGCTTCTACTTGTTTTATTCTGCTTTCTTCTAGAATTCTCATAAAATCTGCTACGGGTATATTGATCTTTTCACCATTTTCATTTAATCTTGTTACTTCTTTTATTTCTCCGGTTTTTACCTCTTCCTTATTAGGTTCAAATTCCTTATGATTAAAATCATTCGTGAATATTAAGGAAAAAATAATCCAGCTAACAATTAAAAGACCTATATAAAAACTCTTCAACATATTCACCCCAACTAAGTCTAAAATGATTTCAGAAAGCAGGGGATTTCCCATGCTTTACTTCATCACAATAAATAGCTATTTCCTATTAAGTCATAGGAGTTCTTTATCTATTACGTATCCATTGAAGTTACTCCTGTTGTTTTCAATAATATTGACGATGCGAATTTAAAAATAGTTCCTTAAATTTTTAAAAATTTAAAAATCAAACAAAAAAGCTTGTAGACTAATCTTATAAAAGACTTTATCTACAAGCTGAAAATGATGATAAGATCTTCATCTGAAAATCAATAACTGACTAAATCAATTGTAATTGCTTTAAGCCAAAGCGGATTCCACCTTCATCTACATGTTTTGTAGTGAATTTGGCAAATGGTTTTACTTCTTCATGAGCATTTCCCATGGCCACACCTGCTCCTACGAAGGACAGCATTTCTCGATCATTCAAACCATCACCAAAGGCTACAGCCTCTGAAGGATTGATGTCTAGTTGACGAAGGAACATCTCAATTCCCTTTGCTTTAGATCCACCTTTTGGAATCACATCCATTGAATATTGGTGCCAACGAACAAAATGAAAATGAGGATAATGATCGTGATAGTACTTTTCCTCATCTGCTTCACAATAAAGTAATGCTTGGTAAATCGTTTCTTCCTGCCAATATTGTTGACGACATTTTGGCGGGGTTAGCTTAAGAGAATGAAAGGACTGAATCACATGTAGATCTTGATCCACATTCGCAAAAAAATCCTTGTGACTTAGAAAAACCATCGTATGCTTTCTACGTTTTGCCTCCTGTTCAAGCAAGGCTAGGTCTTCTTGGCGAAATGGATGATGATAGATGACTTCCCCTTTATATACCACGTAAGAACCATTAAAAGAGACAAATGAATCGATTCCTAGTTCTTCTCTTATCTTTGTAAAATGAAATGGCGCTCTACCTGTCGCAATGGCCACTTCGATTCCTCGTTCTTTTAAACGCTTAATCGCCTCTTTGGTATCGTTTGGAATCTGCTTTTCTTCATTCACTAATGTTCCGTCTATATCAAAAAATACGATTTTATAAGACATCTGATACACTCCTATTATTTTTAATTATCTGCCTAAATATAATCAATCATTTTACATAAAGAAATTATAACACATGATCTTTAAAGAAAATTGCTACACAAAAATAAAATTTTTTGTATAAATTTTGTTTTTATAAACATTCTATGGATGTATCCCTAATCTTAGTTAAGGAGTGATCATACGTGCCTTTACTTGAAATTAGTGTAGTTCCTGTTGGTACAAATACACCTAGTTTTAGTTCTCACGTTTCTCATGCTGTTCAACTCATTGAACAGAAAGGATTAAAGTATCAGGTTATGCCTACAGCAACGATTATTGAAGGAGATCTAAACCAATTAATGGAGATCGCAAAAGAAATTCATCAAGATGCACTTTCCAATGGAGTAAGTCGTGTTATCACCAATATGAGTATTGATGATCGAACAGATAAGACTATAAACATGACTCATCAAGTCGAAGTCGTTCAACAATCTTTACATTGACGTTAAAAAACGAAAAAGAAGATGCCATTTTTGTATAGGGCACCTTCTTTTTTACTATAGACAGTTGGTTGATCCAATTTATAAATAAATCTTCTTTCCATTTTCTCTAAATTCTTCTGCTTTTTCTTTTAATCCTTCATCAATCGCCTTTTCTAATGAGAGATCTTTATTTTTTGCGTATTCTCGAATGTCCTGGGTAATTCGCATACTACAGAATTTTGGTCCACACATCGAGCAAAAATGTACTGTTTTTGCTGATTCAGCAGGAAGGGTTTCGTCATGATATTCCATTGCCCGTTCCGGATCAAGGGATAGATTAAACTGATCATACCAACGGAATTCAAAACGTGCTTTGGAAAGTGCATCATCTCTTATTTGTGCACCCGGGTGTCCTTTTGCTAAATCTGCTGCATGAGCAGCGATCTTATATGCAATAACCCCTTCTCGTACATCTTGTTTGTTAGGCAGCCCAAGGTGTTCTTTTGGTGTAACATAGCAAAGCATGGCTGTACCAAACCAAGCGATCATAGCTGCGCCAATAGCTGAAGTAATATGATCATAACCTGGTGCAATATCAGTTGTAAGTGGTCCTAATGTATAAAATGGAGCTTCGTGACAAACTTCAAGCTGACGTTCTACATTTTCTTTAATTTTATGCATAGGAACATGTCCCGGTCCTTCGATCATCACTTGAACATCATGCTCCCAAGCAATCTTTGTCAGTTCACCAAGGGTTTGTAACTCAGCAAATTGAGCTTCATCATTAGCGTCTGCAATTGAGCCTGGACGTAAACCATCACCAAGGGATAAGGCTACATCATAAGTTTTCACTATTTTACAAATCTCTTCAAAATGAGTATAGAGAAAATTTTCTTCATGGTGGGCAAGACACCAAGCAGCCATGATCGATCCACCCCGAGAAACAATCCCTGTTACACGTTTTGCTGTCATAGGAATATAACGTAACAAAACGCCTGCATGAATGGTGAAATAATCTACTCCTTGTTCTGCTTGCTCAATTAATGTCTCTCGAAATATTTCCCAAGTTAAGTCTTCAGCTTTTCCATTCACTTTTTCAAGTGCTTGGTAGATAGGAACAGTCCCAATAGGAACTGGGGAATTACGAAGAATCCACTCACGCGTCTCATGAATATTTTGACCTGTGGAGAGATCCATCACCGTATCTGCTCCCCAATGGATTGCCCATGTCATTTTTTCTACTTCTTCTTTGATGGAAGATGAGACAGCAGAGTTGCCAATATTCGCATTGATTTTTACATGGAAATTACGGCCAATGATCATCGGTTCACTTTCTGGGTGGTTAATATTTGCAGGAATAATGGCACGTCCACTTGCAACTTCTTGCCGTACAAATTCAGGTGAAACATTTTCACGAATCGAAACAAATTCCATTTCTGGGGTAATCACTCCCTGACGAGCATAATGCAATTGAGTAACGTTCCTTCCTGGTTTTGCACGCAAATGGTTGCGATCTTCGTATTCTTCCACATCACCGCGTTCTAAAATCCATTGACGACGAACTTTAGGTAACCCTTGTTGAATATCTACTACAAATGATGGATCAGTGTAAGGACCACTTGTGTCATATACACGGACAGGAAGGTTTTTTTCTTTACCATACGACTCTGATGAAGGGGATAATTCTATTTGCCGCATAGGAACCCTAATATCAGGTCTAGAGCCTTGAACATAGACTTTTTTACTCCCTGGAAAAGAAGACATAGAAACAGAAATTTGCTGGTTTGTATTACTTGACATATTTGTACCTCCTCTTTGAAAAGTTCTTATCTACTAATTCGAACCTTTTCTAATAAGGCGAAGGGAAAACATGTAAAAAGGCCACCTAGATAAATAGGCGGCCTAGTAATTGTACATGTTATACGTACGTCCATTCCTCCGCTGGCATTATCCAGTTCAGGTTCAACGGTCGATAACGGAATAGTTATCCTCTCAGCCCAGTTCCCCAAGCTCCCGCATATTCAGTTTATAATGTAAAAATATCTGATATACATGATTTTGTCAATTTATTTTTATACTTCATTAATGTTTTTCACTGTCTTCATAGCCAATTCAAAGTCTTCATAGATTAAATTGCCAATTATAATTGTATCTGCATATTGGCTCATCTCTACTGATTTTTCAATTGAATCAATTCCCCCACCATAGAAGATCTTAGACTGCTGAACGATATTTTTTATTTCTTTGAGCCAATCAGGATTTCCATATGCTCCACTATATTCAATATAAAGGATTGGTAACTTCAACATTTGGTCTACGATTCTAGCATACGCCAAAACATCTTCTAAATCCAAATCTGTTCTACTTTCGGTCAACTTTGCAACTGAAGATTGCTGATTTAAAACCACATATCCTTCTACAAACACTTGATTCCAATTGATTAACTCTCCATACATCTTCAAAGCTTTTTGATGGATATTTAAGATCCAATCTGGGTTTTGAGCGTTGACTACAAAGGGAATAAAATAATAATCAAATCCTGGAACAATCGCTTTTAAATCAGATACTTCCTGAAGAACTGTAGCAGAATATTTTCGTACCCATCGTAGTAACTGAGCCGTATCGTCATAAGTGATTCCTAAAGTGCCACCAATCAGAATTGCATCTGTCCCTGATTCACAAAGTTGTTTGACTTGCTCTTCTGTAATTGGCCGATTTGGATCTAATTTAAACATATGTTTAAGTGATGATAACCATTGGCCACTCATACAATCCTCCAACATTCAGTATCAAAGAAAAGTTTAACTTTCTTTTCCATCTAAAAAGGGAAGTAGCTTAACTACTCCCCTTTACTTTACCATGTAATGACTTACTTTTCAGTATTTGTTTCGTCATTGGAAATTCGATCAAGAGCTAGACGGTAACCATCATTTCCATAATTAAGGCATCTTTTTACCCTTGAAATGGTCGCTGTACTCGCCCCTGTTTCTGCCTCAATTTGGTTATACGTATAACTTCTTGTTAACATGCGAGCCACTTCTAAACGCTGTGCTAAAGATTGGATTTCATTTACTGTACATAAATCATCAAAGAATTTATATGCTTCTTCTAAAGTTTCAAGCGCTAGTATCGATTTAAATAGTTGATCTACCGTTTTATCCTTTAATTTTTCAAATGGCACTTTTTCTCACCTCTCGTCAATAGAGTACCATATTTATTTAAAAAAATATAGTCATACCAGTAGACTTTTTTGCATTAAACAAAAAAATGTAATCGGATACATGTTAGACGTACCAAGTCTTGTATTTTCGCGTTAAAACGATGAAATGTCTACTGGTAAGAGACAGGAGTGCTGTTCTGTACAACAATCGTCCAGGTTTGACCAGGAAGTAATCCTTGTTCCTTTCCATCAACATAAGCCCTAATAACACCATCTTTTCTTTCCCAAGTGATTTCTTTCATAGCACCATTTTGAAACAAATACCCTTTACCTGGTCCATATAAGTTAATACTTCTTCTACCTTCATTATCTAAAATTTTATGTTCTGCTCGTATCACTAATAAATTCTTTGCTGTTAATTGTTCTTCTGTTTCTAAATCTGTATGTGGTTGTCCATTTATATAACGGTTATATTGTTTTTTTGTTTCATCATATTGATAACCAACGATATATTTTGAATAGTATTCAATATTAATTTCTTTTGCAGGCGTACCTGTTACGATTTCATCTTCCTTTAGAAATGGAATGGTTGGAATGTATCCTTCCGAACGGTATCCTTTCTTTTCTGCAAAAGTTCTAATTTTATCTATACTTGTATATAAGTTGTGGGGCATTTTCCTAAAATCGACTCTCCAAAAGGCAGGACCTGAGTTTTTAATTTCATCTAAATCAGGTAGGTTATCCCTTTGTAGAATCGCATAAGCGGCTTCACTTGCTCCAGCATGTACGATTAAACCATCAAAGCCATTGATTAAATCGATATAATAGGGACGTATACTTCTTACAGGACCAACTACTTTTGGTGCCTTGCTTTGATAAAATGCTACAAACCGGGTAATCATTCCTTCAGCAAGGATCTCATATACCATATCTGCTTCTATCAAACCACTTTGTGGTCTTGCTTTTGGATGATTATTTACCATAACACCAATAATTCTTTCTTTAACTTCATTGTCAACATGTAACCCAGTTAATGGTGCAGTATATTTAGATGCCCATACTTCTTCTTTTTCTATTTCTGTAGACTTTGTTTTATTTTCTATCTGTTTTTCTTCATTTATTACTTTAACTGTTGCCTGATTACTACACCCTACAATCTGAACTACAAACATTAATAGCACTATTATTGCCGTGAATCTTTTCATCTGATCACCCTTTTTACTTTTTCACTTATATTTATCCTTTACCTATTTCTATTTTTTAAATTATTTTCCTCCAATATTTAATTGAAAAACAGATGATCTATTTTATGTAAATTAAATTTCACAAAAAAAGAAGGTGTATTAGCAGTAAATCTGCAATACCCCTTCGTCTTTTATACTTTACATATTTTATTATTTACCAGCTAGAATTGCCTCTAAGTCATCCTTAACAGTTCCAATTGGTTTGATGTCAAATTTTTCTACTAATACTTTTAATACATTAGGAGAAATGAATGCTGGTAATGTTGGCCCTAAGCGAATTCCTTTTACTCCTAAGTATAATAATGCTAATAATACAGCAACAGCTTTTTGCTCATACCAAGCGATGGTATATGATAATGGAAGGTCATTAATATCTTCAACACCAAGAGCTTCTACTAATTTTTGTGCAATAACTACTAAGGAATAGGAGTCATTACATTGACCAGCATCTAATATTCTTGGAATGCCACCAATATCGCCAAGATCTAATTTATTGTAGCGATATTTTGCACAACCAGCTGTTAATATGACCGTATCATTTGGTAATTCTCTTGCCATATCCTTGTAGTAATCCCTTGTTTTATGTCTTCCTTCACAACCAGCCATAACAACGAATCGATTAATAGCACCTGATTGTACAGCGTCTACTACTTTATCTGCTACACTTAGGACAGCATTACGTGCAAATCCACCAGGAATTGTACCATTTTCAATTTCAGTTGGAGGCTCACATTTTAGAGCATGCTCAATAATTTTTGAGAAGTCCTTTTGCTCACCAGGTTTACGATCTTCAATATGATTTAAGCCTGGGAATCCAACTACTCCTGTTGTATAAACTCTGTCTTGGTAAGAAGCTTTTGGTGGAACTAAACAGTTTGTAGTCATTAGAATAGGTCCATTGAAGGATTCAAATTCACGGTTTTGCTCCCACCAGGAATTACCGTAGTTTCCAACAAAGTGATCATATTTTTTGAAGAAAGGATAAGCATTAGCAGGTAGCATTTCACCATGAGTATATACGTCTATACCTTTATCCTTAGATTGCTCTAATAATTCTTCTAAATCTTTTAAGTCATGTCCACTGATTAGAATACCAGGACGATTTCTAACACCGATATTAATCTGGGTTGGTTCTGGATGGCCATATGTGCCTGTATTAGCTCTATCAAGCATTTCCATAGCTTTAACTGCAGTAGCACCAGCATCCATAATAATGCCAACTAAATCGTCAGCTGAAAGACTATCATCTGTTGTTGCAGCTAAACCTTTATGTAAGAAGCTAAATATTTCATCATTTTGTTCATCTAAAACAAAAGCGTGTTCTATATATGCTGAAATACCTTTTAATCCATATATTAATAATTCTCTTAATGAACGTATATCTTCGTTTGCTGTTGCTAGTACCCCTACTACTTCTCCCTTTTTGTAGAAATCCTCTACATTGTCACTATACCATGTAGCCATTTCAGGTAATTCTTCATTAAATTCCGTTCCATACTTCTCTTTATATGCTGCTAAGAAGCTTGTTTTAACTTTTTCACGAAGAGCTAATGCTTCCTTGATCTTAGTTTCAAAGTAAACTGGATCAAAGTTTACGTTTGTAATGGTTGAAAATAGATTTTTAGCAATAAATAAACCTGTCTCTGCATCATTTATACCTACTTGCTTAGCTTTTTCTGCATAAATAGAGATTCCTTTTAATACATAAATTAATAAGTCTTGAAGGTTAGTAACTTCAGGTGTCTTACCACAGACACCAACAACTGTACAGCCTACATTCTTAGATGTCTCTTGACATTGATAACAAAACATACTCATTTTCTTTTCATCTCCCTGCATTAACATTGTGTACATTTCTTTTACCCTGCAGTTATTACTATACCTTGTTTACAACATTATTTCTGTGAAAAAAGTCACAACCTTAAAAACTTTTTAGCTCAAATTTACGAAAAGATATTAACTGAAAATTATGACTATATTTATGTAATGCTAGCGAAAAAGGGTGTCAATTGAACTAATTCATTGACACCCGCAAATTGTACTTATTTTTTTCTGACTAATAAACAATTTATAATTTAGCTACGAATTAGCTATTCGATTAATTGTTTTATTTGCAATATCTCTTCTATAATGTGCACCTTCAAAGTTAATGTTGTTAACTCCCTGATAAGCTCTTCTTTGTGCTTCTTCTATTGTTGTACCTAATCCAGTTACGGCAAGAACTCTACCTCCAGCTGTAACTAATTGTTCCTCTAGGAGCTTAGCACCTGCATAAAAAACCTGTGTTTTTGATGGCATAGCATGCTCTATTATTGGCATACCTTTTTTATATTCCTTTGGATAACCTGCTGAAACCATTACAACACTAACCGCTGCTTCTTTTTTCCATTCTAAGTGCATTTCATTTAACCGTTTATCTCTTATCGCTAATAGAACTTCAACTAAATCGGTTTCTAATCTAGGTAGAACAACCTGTGTTTCAGGATCACCAAACCTTGCATTAAATTCTATAACCATTGGACCTTCATTTGTGATCATTAATCCAGCATACAAAATACCTGTAAAAGGTATTCCTTCTTGTTTCATAGCTTCGACAGTTGGTAATAAAATTTGATCATATACTTCGTTTAACAAGGATTCCTTCATATGAGGAACAGGTGAATAAGCACCCATTCCACCAGTATTTGGACCTTTGTCTTCATCATAAACAGGCTTATGATCTTGAGCAGGCTCCATTACAGCGATACTGTTAGCATCTACAAAGGCCATAACGGTTAATTCTTCTCCTGATAGAAACTCTTCAATCACAACTGATTGACCAGCATCACCAAAAATTTTATCTTCCATGATACTATTAATAGCTGATATCGCCTCTTCTAATTGATGGGCCACAACTACTCCTTTTCCTGCTGCAATCCCATCTGCTTTAATCACTACTGGCACTCCCTGTTGTTTTACATAATCGATTGCCTCTTTTGATGTATAGAATACTTGATAATTACCAGTAGGAATTCGATATTTTCCCATTAATTGCTTTGCGAACGATTTGCTTCCCTCAATTTGAGCTGCTGCTTTAGTTGGACCAATGATCGGGAGGCCTTGTTCTTGAAATACGTCGACGATTCCTTCAATTAAAGGCTGCTCAGGTCCTACAACTGTTAGATCAATCTTATACTCTCTAACTGCCGTTATTAATTTTTCAAAATCATTTTCAGCAATCGGTAAGCAAATTGCATCTTGTGCAATTCCACCATTACCCGGAGCACAATACACTTGATTAACTTTTGGACTTTTTTTTAGGGATTTAACAATTGCGTGTTCTCTTCCCCCTTGGCCTACTACTAAAATATTCATATCCATATTCCCCTTTTCTTAATGCTTGAAATGGCGAATACTAGTAAAGACCATCGCAATGCCATGTTTATCTGCTTCAATAATCGAATCTTCATCACGAATAGAGCCACCTGGTTGAATAATTGCTGTAATTCCCGCTTTTGCTGCCTCTTCTACTGTATCTGGCATTGGGAAAAAGGCATCAGAAGCCATTACTGCTCCCTTTGCTAGTTCACCAGCTTGTTCAATTGCAATTTTTGCTGCACCAACACGATTCATTTGCCCTGCTCCGATACCTACTGTCTGTTGACCATTTGCTAGGACAATTGCATTTGATTTAACATGCTTTACAACCTTCCAAGCAAATTGTAGCTGCTCAAGCTCCTCAGTAGTTGGTTTTCTTTTTGTTACTACTTTTAATTCTTCAGCATTTATTTGTTTTTTATCTTGATCCTGTACTAATAAACCACCTAAAACTGATACTACCTTTTTAGAAGATGCACCTTCTCCTTCTACAAGCTCTAATAGGCGAATGTTTTTCTTTTTCGTTAGTAGTTCGAGAGCCTGTTCAGTAAAGCCAGGCGCAATAATCACTTCGAGGAAAATTTCTTTAAGACGACTTGCTGTATCCTCATCAACCATCTGATTTGTTGCGACAATCCCACCAAAAATTGAAACAGGATCCGCTTCATAGGCTCTTGTAAAAGCTTCAGATAAGTTTTTTCCAACTCCTACGCCACAGGGATTCATGTGTTTAACAGCAACCACTGCAGGCTGTTTAAACTCTTTAATGATCTCCCATGCTGCATTCGTATCTTGGATATTATTGTAAGAGAGCTCTTTTCCATGTAATTGTTTTGCATAAGCGAGTCCTTGTTTAGATATAGCTTCCCGATAAAAGCTGGCTTTTTGATGAGGATTTTCCCCATAACGAAGCTCTTGAACCTTTTCATAGGTTAGAGTTAGCTTTTCTGGGAAAACCTCTTCCAATTGATCATTCCAATATTGGGCAATTAACGCATCATATGCTGCTGTATGCCTAAACACTTTGGCAGCTAACTTCTTTTTTGCCGCCAAAGATAACATTTGCTCCTGTTTTAATTCTTCAATTACTGCTTGATAATCAGCAGGGTCGACGATCACTGCAACATCTTGATAATTTTTTGCTGCAGCACGAAGCATAGAAGGTCCACCTATATCAATGTTTTCGATCGCTTCTTCAAATGTAACACCAGGTTTGGAAATAGTTTCTTTGAACGGATAAAGATTTACAACAACAAGATCGATCAGGTCTACATGTTGCTCTTGTAGTTGTTTGAGGTGATCTTCATTTGCTCTTATCGCTAATAGTCCTGCAAAAACGTTCGGATGTAAAGTTTTTACACGCCCATCAAGAATTTCAGGAAATCCAGTGATCTCTGAAATGGAAATGACGGAAATGCCCTCTTGCTCAAGAACTTTTTTGGTCCCTCCTGTTGAAATGATTTCATAACCTAACTCGATTAAACCCTTCGCAAATTCTATGATTCCTGTTTTATCTGACACACTAAGGATGGCTCTTTTCTGACTCATTATCTTTCTTTACTCCTTTCTCTTTCATACTCTTTTTCTTCCATACCACTTGTTCCTTTAAAATCAAGTTAACCGTTTGCAGCAATAACACATGTTCTATTTGATGGATTTTTTCTGTTAAGGTTTCGATTGTATCTTTTTCCTCAATCGGAACGATCTGTTGCTGAATAATTGGTCCTGTGTCCATTCCTTCATCAACAAAGTGGATCGTTACTCCTGTATATTTTACTCCATAATGAAAGGCTTGTTCGATCGCTGCCTTACCTGGAAACGATGGTAAAAGGGAAGGATGGAGATTGATGATTTGGTTGGGAAAAGCTTGCAGTAAAGTTGGTCCAATCAGCCTCATATAACCTGCTAAGACAATTAAATTAATTTCCAATCCCTTAAGGATTTCCACAAGGACAGTCTCAAAGGCTTGCTTATTCTCATAATCTTTTGGTTGAAAAGCAAAAACCGGAATTCCTTCATCTTTTGCCCTTTTTATTACATAAGCTTCTGGTTTATCAGACACTAATAGTTGAATACGGCCAGCTAGTTTCCCTTTTTTTTCTGCATCAACTAAGCTTTGAAAATTGGAACCATTCCCTGAAGCAAAGACAGCTATCTTTTTTGTGCTCATCGCCCTTCCTCCAATAAGACAACTCCTTGATCCCCTTTCGTGATCTCCCCGATTACATAAGCTGTTTCCCCATATTGTTTTGCTAGATCTAAGACTTTTTCTTTATCCTTCTGGTCTATAATCAATACAAAACCAATCCCCATATTAAAGGTGCGAAATGATTCCTGATGATCAAGTTCACCCAGTTTTTGTAAGAGAGTAAAAATCGGTAGAATTGGCCAACTCTTCAGTTGCAGATTTGCCTGTAATCCAGCTGGTAAGACCCGAGGAACATTCTCCAACAATCCTCCACCAGTAATATGGGCCATACCCTTAATTTGAACTTGTTTCATGATTTGTAATACTGATTGAACATAGATACGCGTTGGTTTTAATAATTCATCTCCTAAGGAACAACCAAGTTCAGAGATCATCTCATCTAAGTGAAAATGATATTGTTCAAAAAATAAATAACGAACAAGAGAGAACCCATTACTATGCAGACCATTAGATGCAAAACCAATGATCACATCACCCTCTTCAATTTTAGAACCATCGATGATTTTGTCCTTTTCGACCACACCAACAGCAAAACCTGCTAAATCATATTCCTCTTGTTGATACATTCCAGGCATTTCCGCTGTTTCTCCTCCTAGTAATGCGCAACCTGCCTCTAGACAACCTATTGAAATCCCTTTGATAATCTCCTCAGCTTTTTTAGGTTCAAGTTTTGCCGTTGCTAGATAATCAAGAAAGAATAAAGGCTCAGCTCCTTGTACAAGAATATCGTTCACACACATGGCAACTAAATCAATTCCAATCGTATCATGACGCTCCATTGTAAAGGCAATCTTCAACTTGGTTCCTACCCCATCAGCACCTGAAACCAAAACAGGGTTTTTATATCGATGTTGCAATTCAAAAAGCCCAGCAAATCCTCCAATACCAGATATCACTTCAGGGCGAAATGTTCTTTTTGCATGATACTTAATTCTTTCTACCGTTTCATTCCCTGCCTCAATATCTACCCCGGCTTTTTTATAAGATTGGTTCATCTTCTATCCCCCATCTCACTTTATCCGTTTTACTTTGCTGACTTTGATAGACTTCTGTTGGGTACTCAGCATTAAAACAAGCGACACAATAGCCATGGTTCACGTCGTCTCCTTGTCTACCAATCGCTTCAAGCATGCCAGACATACTTAAAAAGGCGAGAGAATCTGCACCGATGAAGTCCTTCATTTCTTCAATGGTTTTTGCTGCAGCAATCAACTCTTCACGAGAGGAAGTATCAATACCATAATAACAAGGGTTTTTAACAGGAGGTGAACTAATTCGGACATGTACCTCTTTGGCCCCAGCTTCTTTTAACAATTGAACAATTCGTTTACTTGTCGTACCACGAACGATAGAATCGTCAATCATCACGACTCTTTTCCCATCGACTACCTTACGAACAGCACTAAGCTTCATCTTTACTCCTTTTTCTCGTAATTCTTGACTTGGTTGAATAAATGTTCTAGCAATATAGCGATTTTTAATTAAGCCTAATTCGTAAGGAATACCAGAAGCTTCTGCATAACCGATCGCTGCGGAAATACTAGAATCAGGAACACCCGTTACCACATCTGCTTCAACAGGATGTTCTTCTGCTAACTTTTTCCCCAATCTTTTTCTTGCTAAATGAACGTTGATTCCACCAATATCGCTATCAGGACGAGCAAAATAAATATATTCAAAGCTACAAATCGCTCTTCTCGTTTGAACAGTAAAATGTTCCGAACGAATCCCGTTTTTGTCAAATACCAGCATTTCTCCTGGTTCAATATCTCGTATCGTTGTTGCACCTATTGTATCAAAAGCACAGGTTTCTGAAGATAATAGATAGCTATGCTCTAATTTTCCTAACGAAAGAGGTCTTAATCCATTCGAATCAAGGGCAGCGATTAGTTTATCGTTCGTCATAATCAGTAAAGCATACGCCCCTTTAATAACGCTTAAAGCTTCCTTAACCGCTTGTTCAATATCGTCATACATTGATTTTGCGATTAAATGGGCAATCACTTCTGTATCACTTGTTGTCTGGAAAATGGAACCTTGTCTTTCTAATTGGTTTCGAATTTGCATGGCATTGGTTAGATTGCCATTCGTTGCAATCGCTATTTCCCCATTTCGATATTTAAATACTAGGGGCTGAGCATTTTGCAGCTTGCTTTCCCCTGTTGTCGAATAACGCACATGACCTATTCCCATCATTCCATTCAAACGATTTATCTCTTGCTGATGAAAAACTTCGGTCACTAACCCCATACCATGGTGATAGGTAAAAAACTCATGGTTAGAGCTCACAATTCCTGCACTTTCTTGGCCACGATGTTGTAGTGCTTGTAAGCCATAATAAATCAATTGAGGTGTTTCTGTATGATGGTAAACTCCAAAAACGCCACATTCTTCACTCATTTTGTCGAGGAGGGTTTCATCAAACACGGAATGGCCTCCTTCCATACTTTTTTTATCTCTGCTGTCGATAAAGAGATGATCTTCTTGTCGTTATAGGATACTTCAAATTGGTTTAAGACAACTTCACCAATCAACTGACAAGAAACGCCTATTTCCAGGGCAATATTTCTTACCTTTTCCACATCATTCGACGAAACCGACAAAATAACGCGAGATTGGCTCTCACTAAATAAAAAGGAAGTCGGCCCTAATTCATCCGTTAAAGTAATGGAGGCACCAAGGTTTCCTGAAATAGAAGATTCAGCTAATGCCACTGCTAGCCCCCCATCACTTACATCATGAGCAGAATGAACGACTCCCTCGCGAATCGCTCGAAGTACAACTTCATGCACCTTTTTTTCTTTTTCTAAATCGATGGTTGGCGGCCTTCCTTCTACTTTGCCTGAGATTAACTTTTGAAACTCTGTCCCCATCAACTCATCATAGGTATCACCGAGCAATAAAATTTGGTCGCCTATTTGCTTAAAACCTTGAGTTGTAATATAATCTGTATCACGAATAAGTCCTACCATGCCAATAATAGGTGTAGGGTATATTGCTTTCCCATTCCGTTCATTATAAAAGCTCACATTCCCACCAATAACTGGAGTATTTAAGATTTGACAAGCTTCACTCATTCCTTTTGCCGCTTGTTCAAATTGCCAAAAGATTTCTGGCTTTTCTGGATTGCCAAAATTAAGACCATCTGTAATTGCTAAAGGCTCTGCCCCAGAACAAACAAGATTTCTTGCAGCTTCAGCAACTGCAATTGCCCCTCCTACCTTAGGATCTAAATAGATATATCTACCATTTCCATCAGTTGTGATAGCTAAGGCCTTTTTCGTTCCTCTGATCGTAATCACGGCTGCATCGCTCCCTGGAGTAACAGCCGTACTGGTTCTTACCATATGATCATATTGGCGATAAACCCATTCTTTATCAGCAATAGTTGGATTTGCTAATAAATCTAGTAAAATTTGTTGAGTATCAGGAAGATATTCGTATTGCGTTAAATCCATTCCATTACCCATACTTTGAAAGCGACGATAATAGGCTGGTTCTTCTGACGGCATATGATAGACTGGAGCTTCATCTACAAGAGCTTTTACAGGAAGTTCTGCGACAACCTCACCTTGGTCAAAAATACGGTACATCCCATCATTTGTAACTTTACCTATTACAACAGAGTGCAATCCCCATTTTGCGAATACTTTTTTTACCTCTTCCTCTTTTCCTTTCTTTACAACGACTAGCATCCTTTCTTGGGATTCAGAAAGCATAATCTCATAAGGAGTCATATTTGGTTCTCGCCTTGGTACCTTTGAAAGATCTAGTTCCATTCCATTTCCAGCTTTACTGGCCATTTCTGTACTAGAACTTGTGAGTCCAGCAGCTCCCATATCTTGAATTCCTTCTATAATATCTAAATCTATTAGTTCTAAAGTCGCTTCTAATAGAAGCTTTTCCATAAAAGGGTCGCCTACTTGAACAGAGGACTTCTTGGATTCAGATTGTTCACTTAACTCAACAGATGCAAATGTAGCGCCATGAATTCCATCCCTGCCTGTACTTGCGCCAACATACATCACAGAATTACCGATTCCTGTAGCTACACCTTTTTTAATTTGATTATGATTTAACAAACCAACACACATGGCATTGACCAGTGGATTCCCTTGATATGCTTCTTCAAAAACAACTTCTCCACCAACGGTAGGAATCCCCATGCTATTGCCATAATTCGCTATTCCTGCAACGACTTGTCGAAATAAATATTTTACTTTTTCATCCTCCAAAGGTCCAAAACGCAATGAATTTAATAAGGCAATCGGTCTTGCTCCCATCGAAAAAACATCACGGATGATTCCACCCACTCCTGTTGCCGCCCCTTGGTAAGGTTCAATGGCAGATGGATGGTTATGACTTTCTATTTTAAAGACCACTGCTTGTTGGTCGCCAATATCAATAATTCCTGCCCCTTCCCCAGGACCTTGAAGTACATGTTTCCCTTGGGTTGGAAACTTTTTTAACACAGGTTTAGAAGTTTTATAACTACAATGTTCTGACCACATTACACTAAATAATCCTGTTTCAAGAAAATTAGGTTTTCTACCTATTAACTGAACTATTCTCTCATATTCCCTATCCGACAATCCTAATTCAAGGTAAACTTTTTCGTTAAATACTTGCACTGCTGTAGGTTCTTGATTCACTCTTTTTCTCCCTCCAATAGCTAAGAATAGATTGGAATAATCTCTTTCCATCTTCAGAACCAAGAAGTTTAGAGACAGCCCGTTCAGGATGAGGCATCATCCCCAAAACATTGCCTTGTTTGTTGCAAATCCCCGCAATATCATCAATAGAGCCGTTAGGATTATCTTTATAGCGAAAGACAATTTGATTATTCTCTTGTAATTCTTTTAACGTTTGTTGATCACAATAATAGTTTCCTTCCCCATGGGCAATTGGAATCTTGATCTCTTCTCCTAAGTGGTATTCTAAGGTGAAAGGTGTTTGATTGTTTTCAACAGTAATCGTCTCTATCGAGCAAATAAATTGTAGATTTTCATTCTTTTTCATCGCACCTGGAAGTAATCCTGCTTCAAGTAAGATTTGAAATCCATTACAAATCCCAATGACTAATTTGCCTTCTGCTGCCGCTTTCTCTACATGTTTCATGATTGGTGCAAATCTAGCAATGGCTCCAGACCTTAGATAATCCCCATAAGAAAAACCACCTGGTAGAACAATACAATCATAACCACTTAAGTCTACTTGTTGATGCCAGATATAATCTACTTCACCGTCGATCACATCTTCAATGGCATGGTAACAATCAATATCACAATTAGAGCCAGGAAAGACAACCACTGCAAACTTCATACGGCCACCTCTTCTAGTTGATATTGGTAATCTTCAATCACTAGATTGGCTAATAGTTTCTCACACATTTCTTTGATTCGTTCCTCGGCAACTTCTCTCTGACCTGTATTCAACTGTAATTCAATAAATTTACCGATACGGACATCATTCACTTCATCATAACCTAATGATTGTAATGCACCTTTTACCGCCTTCCCTTGGGGATCTAAAATTCCGTTTTTTAAGGTAATGTACACTTTGGCATTAAACATGAACCTCTCCCCCTAATCGTTTTAAAATTTCTTGATAAGCTTCTTCGACATTCCCTAAATCACGACGGAATCGATCTTTATCCAGCTTTTCTTTGGAGTTTGCATCCCAGAAACGACAGGTATCAGGAGAGATTTCATCGGCTAGTAATAACTTTGCATCTGGTGTTATGCCATACTCCAATTTGAAATCGACAAGAAGGACTTCTCTTTTTTCTAGATAGCGGGTTAAGATTTGGTTGACACGAAGACTGATCGTTTTCATTTCTTCTAATTGTTCTTGCGTAGCAAGTTGAAGGACAGAGATATGGGAGGAGTTGATCATTGGATCTCCTAGCTCATCATCTTTATAATAAAATTCAATAACTGGGTGACGGAGTGGTGTTCCTTCTTCCAAACCAAGACGTTTGGCAAGGGAGCCAGCGGCAAGATTGCGGATGACAACTTCGATAGGAATGATCCTTACCTTCCTTACTAATTGCTCTGTAGGAGACAATAACTTTACAAAATGGTTTTCAATCCCTTGTTCTGCTAATAGTGTGAAAAAGATGGAACTAATTCGATTGTTTAGCTCTCCTTTTCCTACAATAGTTCCCCGTTTTTCACCATTAAAAGCAGTTGCATCATCTTTATATTCAACCCAATAGTAGTTTTCGTGATCCGTATAAAAAATTTTTTTTGCTTTTCCCTCATAGACCAATTCTTTCTTCTCCATATAAATTCTCCTCTCACATTTTTTTATTTGAAAGAGGAGAACGATCAGAGTTTCTCCCCTAAATCGCTTCCCTCTTTTTAAGAACAATCTATTCTCCTATACCAACACGTTTAAAAAGGAAGTCTACATTTTTCAGATGGTAATGATAGTCGAAGCATTCATTCAGTTCTTCTTCTGTTAAAAGATTTTGGATGTTTTTTTCCTCTTTCAGTAATTCTTTAAAAGATTTTTGTTCTTCCCAGGATTGCATCGCCTTTCTTTGTACGAGATCATAAGCTTCTTCTCTTTTTAATCCTTTATTGATTAAGCTAAGTAAAACCCGTTGTGAATAGATCAAACCAAAAGTTCTTTCCATGTTTCGTTTCATATTCTCAGGGAAAACAGTGAGATTTTTCACGATATTGCTAAAACGGCGAAGCATATAATTTAACAATGTTGTCGCGTCGGGAAGAATAATTCGTTCGACCGATGAATGGGATATATCACGTTCATGCCATAATGAGACATTTTCATAAGCGGAAACCATATAGCCTCGTAAAACCCGTGCTAACCCGCTGATATTCTCTGAACCAACCGGATTTCGTTTATGCGGCATTGCCGATGATCCTTTTTGTCCTTTGCTAAAGAATTCCTCTACTTCCCTTGTCTCTGACTTTTGTAATCCTCTGATTTCCGTAGCGAACTTCTCTAATGATGTAGCAATCAAAGCTAGTGTCGCCATATATTCCGCATGACGATCACGCTGCAAGGTTTGGGTCGAAATCGGTGCAGGTTTCAAGCCTAATTTTTTACACACATACTCCTCAATAAAAGGAGGGATATTCGCAAATGTACCCACTGCGCCAGAAATTTTCCCATAACCAACCTCATCCATTGCCTGTTTAAACCGTTCCAAGTTTCGCTTCATTTCACTATACCATAGGGCCATCTTAAGTCCAAAGGTTGTTGGTTCAGCATGAACGCCATGGGTTCGCCCCATCATGACGGTATATTTATGTTCTATCGCTTTTTCTTTTAACACTTGCAGAAAATTTTCTATGTCTTTTAATAAGATTTGGTTGGCTTGTTTAAGCAAATATCCTAACGCAGTATCAACGACATCGGTTGAAGTTAAGCCATAATGAACCCATTTTGATTCAGGGCCTAATGTTTCAGCGACTGCTCTTGTAAATGCCACAACATCATGTTTGGTATCCATTTCAATTTCATGAATTCGATCGATATTGATTTTGGCATTTTTACGGATTTTGATAACATCTTCTTTTGGGATTTCTCCTAACTCAGCCCAAGCTTCTGCGGCTAAAATTTCAACTTCTAACCAAGCGCGATACTTATTTTCTTCAGTCCATATTGCCTGCATTTCCGGTCTTGAATAACGTTCAATCATACTTACCCTCCAAAAATATCTTTTATTTTAAATTAAGCCATTTTTTCTTTGTTAGTCTGTAAGAGAGAGATATATTTTTTCTGCTATTGCTAAAGCTTCATCAAGTGTATCAGCCAAAGTAGTATAATGCCCCATTTTTCTTTTAAGCCGTGCTTCTTTTTTTCCATATAAATGCAATTTGGTAGAAGGTTCTTTTAATATGTTCTCTATCTTAAAATGATCATGCCATAAATCTCCCAACAGATTTGTCATAACGCAAGGTGTTATTAGTCTGGTATCTCCTAAAGGTAATCCGCAAATAGCACGGATTGTTTGTTCAAATTGACTCGTTATAGTAGCCTCTAATGTATGATGTCCAGAATTATGGGGACGTGGTGCCAATTCATTTATATATAGATGACCATTCTTGTCATAAAAAAATTCAACACATAATAATCCTCTATAATCCATTTGTTCCATAACCTGTTCTGTTAATTTAATGGCTTCTGAAGTTACCTCTTTTTCAAGTCTTGCAGGAGCTATTGTACGATGCAATATGTGATGCCGATGTTGGTTTTCTACAACAGGAAAAGGAATAAAACCATTCTTATTTCTAGCAGCAATTACGGATAATTCAGCCTTGATAGGAAGCCAAACCTCTGCAATAAGATCATTCCCTGAAGAAAGCCATTTTTTAATTTGTTCTATTTCTATTTCTTTCAATACATTGCCCGTAATCAGTAACTGCCCCTTACCATCATATCCACCTGTAATTGTTTTAACAACAATATCCTCATTGTGTTTTTGTTTGAATTCAATTACATCATCAATTGAAGTTATTAATTGAAATGGTGCTACTGGAAATTCCTTATTTTTCAACCACAGTTTTTCTTTTTTACGATTTTGGGCAGTTCCGATAATATTAGAATTGGGGTATAATGGAATACTTTTTTCAACTTCTTGTAGTGTGTCAAGTGGTATATGTTCTGTTTCAACTGTAGCTATATCTACTAATTCAATAAATTGTAATAGCTTTTTTTTATCCGTGTATTTCCCAATAACAGCAGAAGTTGTTACTCGACAGGCAGGACAATCCTCTTCCTCACTCCAAATTGTTACTTTATAACCCAAAGATTGAGCAGCAATGGAAAGCATTTTCCCCAATTGACCCCCACCAATGATACCAATTGATGCTCCCGGTAGAACTAAGCTTCCCACGGTTCAACTATTGCCTCCTCCGCTTGTTTTTGTCTAAATTTATGCAGTTTTTCTGACAGGGATTTATCATAAACAGCTAACATTGAAACTGCTAGTAAACCAGCATTTTTAGCTCCAGCTTGACCAATTGCTAGTGTACCAACCGGAATACCGCCTGGCATTTGAACTATTGAAAGAAGTGAATCGAGTCCGTTTAAAGTTGAAGTTTTAACAGGCACTCCTAAAACTGGAACTATTGTCTTTGCTGCTACCATTCCAGGTAAATGAGCAGCTCCACCTGCTCCTGCAATAATTACCTTTAACCCCCTTTTTTCAGCCTCTTCTGCATATTTATAGAGGCGATCTGGAGTCCGATGGGCTGAAACTATCTTTTTCTCATAAGATACCCCAAATTCTTCCAAAATTTGAGCTGTGTTAATCATTGTGTCCCAATCAGAACGACTACCCATTATTATTCCAACCTGTGGATTTAAATCCATTTTTCGTGCCATCCTTTCATTCATATTAATTTTATTTACTATTATTAATTAATTTCCTAGTTACATGTTTACATTTACAACTTTTTTAACAGAAAAAAGCCCAAATGGGTAGATTTCCAAAATAAAAACGAGAGAAACCTACCCGCCTGGGCTTTTATCCCTTCGGTGTAACATGGTCATAAGACATGTTTGAACCACTCGGTCTTTACATTTCTAAATGCAGATCCCTAGGTTCACTTTCACTCGTAGTCTAGTAATTTACGGTTACTAGGTAGAGACTTTCGGGCCATATTCCTGATATTATACGAGTTATATTCTGTTGATATTTAGTTTAACAATCAATACATCATTCGTCAAGATAAAAACGAACATTAAATATAATTTAATAGTTATTGTTCGATTTTTATTTCATTAAAAAAGCTTAACCATATTCCTGTTCAAATATAGTTAAGCTCTAATTTGGATATGTTATTATTTTTTTGCAAGGTAGGAAAGTATAGCCATTAAATCAAGTTCACCATTTCCTGCATTTAGGGCATCCTCATATGTATTGGCTGCCTTTTCAATGAGTGGGAAAGAAAGATCCATCTCTTTTGCTCGATCCATTGCGAGTCGTAAATCTTTTGTGGCATGTTTTAAGGCAAAAGCTGCTGGATAATAATCTTGGATAATACTTGGTGTTTTAATATTTACAATTGGGGAACCTACAGCACTTAATTTTACAATTTCAAGCATCGTTTCCCTTGGAATCCCCGCCTTTTCCGCAAATAAAACGGTTTCGGCAAGTCCTTGAATATAGATTCCTAACATACTATTGATCGCTAGTTTTGCGTTACTTCCAGCCCCATTCCCTCCCAAAAGGAAAGAAGCCTTTCCTACAATATCAAAAATAGGTTTCACTTTTTCATACGTTTCAGCATCTCCGCCTACAAGTACCACAAGTGTCCCTTCTTTTGCCGGTGCAACACTACCTGAAACTGGAGCATCAAGCATTTCTACCCCTTTTTCCTTACACAAAGCGGCAATTGTTTTTGAAGTTTCAGGTGAAATCGTACTCATATCTATGGCAATTTGCCCCTCTTTTAAACCAGCCAACACTCCATCTTCTCGCGTATACACATCTTTCACAGCTTCATCATCCGCAACCATCGTGATTAAAACATCCACTGAAGCAGCGATTTCTTTAGGACTTTCTTTAAAAGTCGCTCCCATTTCTAAAAGTGGTTGTGCTTTTTCTTTACTACGATTATACACGAATAGTTCATATCCAGCCTTCTTAAGATTTGTCGCCATAGGAACTCCCATATTTCCTAAGCCAATCCAACCAATTCTCATAAAACTCACCTCTATAAAAAATTTTTAAATAAATTGCACAAAAATTACTATAGCATTTTTCTATCTTTTCAGCGAATCTGATTTGAAAGAAAAAAACCCGAACATCACTCATTCGGGTTAAAGAGAATCAATTACATGCCAACTTTATTACTTTGCTTATTTATTATTTAGAAAAGTCGAAATAGGGGGATGGAACGACTTGATCAATTTCCTTTAGTGTATCCTCTGACAATTTGACTTCAAGAGCACTAATATTCTCTCTTAGTTGTTCTGATGTTTTTGCTCCAATAATCGGGATAACTGATGGTCCCTGATGTAATAACCAAGCAATGGCTAGTTGAGTTAAAGAAATATTTTCTTTGTTTGCAATGAAACTTAGCTTTTCTACTTTTTCTAATTTCTCTTTGTTTTCCTTAGACTCTAAATTCCATTGATGTTTAGCACCACGACTATCCTCTGGTAAATGGTTCCCTTTTGCATATTTTCCAGTAAGCCATCCTCCTGCTAGTGGAGAATAACATAATGTGGCTAGTCCATATTTTTCACTGACAGGCAAAATCTCCTGTTCGATGTATCGATCAAGCAAACTATAAGAAGGTTGATTGGAAACAAACCTTTCTAGATTCATTTTGTCACTAACCCATAAACTTTCTACGATTCGCCATGCATCAAAATTGGAACAACCAATATAACGGACTTTTCCTTGACGAACTAAATCATCTAAAGCGCGTAAGGTCTCATCGATTGGTGTCGTTGGATCAGGACGATGAATTTGATATAAATCTATATAATCTGTACCAAGTCGTTTTAGGCTTAGCTCTACTTGTTTCATAATTCGAAAACGACTTGCCCCTTGTCCATTTGGACCTTCATCTGTTCTAATTTTAAATTTTGTCGCTAAAATCACTTCATCTCTTTTATGGCGAATGGCTTTACCAACGATTTCTTCTGATGTTCCTCCTCCATAAATATCTGCTGTATCAATAAAGTTAATTCCAGCATCCATCGCTTTGTGGATCAGCTCAATCGATTCATTTTCTCCAATTCCCCAATCACCATATACCATTGTACCTAGAGCAAGGCGTGACACTTTTACACCTGCTCTTCCTAGATTGACATATTCCATATGTAGTCCTCCTGTGTATCATTTCTTATTCGTGTTGATAAACAATTCTTCCATCTATTATAGTCATCAATACTTTTGTCCGATAATCAAAAGGGTTACCTGACCAGAGAACTATATCTGCGTCTTTTCCGACTTCCAGGGAACCTACTCGATCCTCAATACCCATATGTTTTGCAGGATTAATAGTAATTGCCTTCCAAGCTGTTTCTTCATTTAATCCTTCTCTCACAGCGATGGCAGCGCTAACGATGAGATATTCTATTGGAATGACGGGGTGATCGGTAATTATAGAAACAGGAACACCGGCTTTGTCTAATGAGACTAATGTGTGCCAGCCTTTATCTCCTAATTCAATCTTAGAACGGTTGCTAAGTGTTGGACCTACCGCAGCTTTATATCCATTTTCAGCTATGATGTCTGCAATTTTATGACCTTCTGTGCAATGTTCTAATGTTAGATTTATATTAAATTCCTTGGAAATGCGAATTGCTGTCATGATATCATCTGCACGGTGAGCATGGGCTCTAACAGGAATCTCTTTCTTTAATACTTTAACTAAGGTTTCCATTTTAAGATCGATATCAGGTGCTTTTGAGGAGTCTTCCATACCTAGTTCAATTTTTTTTAAATAATTTTTTGCCTTTATTAGATGATCTCTTAATACTGCTGCTGTGCCCATTCTTGTGGATGGTATTTGTTTTTTCTCTCCGTACACCCTTTTTGGATTCTCACCAAAAGCAATTTTAAGACCTGAGGTTTTCTTGACTATCATTTCATCAACGATACGACCATAGGTTTTTACAATTGACATTTCTCCACCAATCACATTTGCACTACCAGGCATAATTTGAACAGTAGTAACACCACCTTGAATGGCATCCTTAAAACCTTGCTCTAATGGATTAATTGCATCCAATGCACGAACATGGGGAGTGGCAGGATCTGTCATTTCATTGACATCGGCTCCAGCCCATCCAATTGTTTCTTCATATACCCCTAAATGCGTATGTGCATCAATCAAACCTGGTGTTACCCATTGACCTTGTGCATCTATAACTTGAGCATCTTTTGGTATCTCAATACCTTGACCAATAGCCTTTATTTTCCCTTCTTCTATTAATATTATTCCTCCTTGATCAACGATTCCTTGTGTAATGGTGTTAATTGTAGCATTTACAATTGCAATCATTTCTCTTCCCCCTTGTTGAAATATTTCGATCTTCTAAATATATTATTCTATGAGTAGATAAGAAATTCCTCCCCCTTTAAGTAACAAATCCATTCGTTAAAATGAAGTGAACATTAAAATTTAAGAAAAGGTTTGAATATTTCATCGCGCTCCGTCATCCGTGCCCTTCTATGAATAAAGATTACGGAGAGAAGGGCACTTCTGAAGGTCGCTGTTTATGGAATATACAAACCCTTAAATGAGAAGTGCAAGAAAGTTACTCTTTCTTATCTTTTAACAAAGCCAATAAAAAAAGCTAACCATGTGGTTAGCTTTTTTTATTGCCTGGCAACGTCCTACTCTCCCAGGACCCTTCGGTCCAAGTACCATCGGCGCTGGAGGGCTTAACGATCGTGTTCGGGATGGGAACGAGTGTATCCCCTCCGCCGTCATCACCAGGCTTGCAGGATGCAAGTCATTCGACGTTGTCACATGGACGTGACGGATTTTAGTCGAACTTCTTTAAACATGCCTACTTTATATTAAGATTTTGAAGGAATCTTTGTACCTTCAAAACTAGCAGCAAGAAAAGCAATTAGGTTAAGCCCTCGACCGATTAGTATCCGTCAGCTCCATACCTTACGGTACTTCCACACCGGACCTATCAACCTTATCATCTTTAAGGGGTCTTA